>NZ_JBSFJX010000030.1:0-30639 GCF_053598275.1 Streptomyces sp. NPDC001156
TGACTTTTGGCACGCTGTTGAGTTCTCAAGGAACGGACGCTTCCTTCGTACTCACCCTCTCGGGCTTTCCTCCGGGCGCTTCCCTTCGGTGTTTCCGACTCTATCAGATCTTTTTCTCGACCCGATTTCCTCGGTTGCTTTCTGGCCTTTCGGCCTTCCGGCTTTGTTGACTTTATCAGATCCCGTGGTTCTCTTCGGACCTGACCCCCTGTCAACCGGGGGTGTCTTCCTGGCCGTTGGCCGTTCCGACGTCCCAAACCTTAGCGGATCTCTCCGGCGATTCCCAATCGAGGTGAACTCGACCGACGCAAAGTCACCATGACCCAGCGGAATCGAAATTCGGACACACCGAAATTGATCCCGTTGCGAGATCGTGCTGGTTGGTTTGGTTGCCGCTGCTGCGACGGAGGTGGCCCCGACGACCGTTACGGCCTCGTGGCAACTCGAAGAACTTTACGGATCGAGCAAGGGGCAGTCAACCCCTCATCGCAAGATTTTTTCGAGCCCCTGCGACTGCACCCGTCCCCGCCAGGGGACGGTCTCACGCCACAGCGGCTGCATAAACGTACGATACGGACATTTCGGTGTCAACCCGACGCCTCGATGAGTCCCCGAATGGGTGAGTGCCCCAGTTCGTCTCAGTCGAGGTCCGTAAGCCTGCCGCCGGCGTCCGGCTGGGCGTGCTCCACCCGGCGGAGCAGGCGGGTCAGGGCCTCGCCGAGGATGGTGCGCTCCTCCGGAGAGAGGTCCTGCAGGAGGTCCTCCTCGAAACCGGAGGCCAGGCGCATCGCCTCCAGCCACTTCTCGCGGCCGTCGGCGGTCAGCTCCACGATCACGCGGACTCGGTTGGCTTCGTCGCGCTCACGGGTGACGAGCCCTTCGCTCACCATGCGGTCGATGCGGTGGGTCATCGCGGCCGGCGTCAGGCCGAGCCGCTTGGCGAGCTCACTCGGGCCCATGCGGTAGGGGGCGCCGGAGAGGACGAGCGCCTTGAGAACCTCCCACTCGGCGTTGCTGATGCCGAGTGCCGCGGTCTGGCGTCCGTAGGCGACGTGCATCCGGCGGTTGAGCCGGGACAGCGCAGAGACGATCTTCTCGACCTGGGGGTCCAGGTCCTGGAACTCGCGCTGGTAGGCGGCGATCTGTTCGTCGAGGGTCGGCTCGCTGCAGCCGGGGTTGTCGCCCATGGCCGCAGTATGGCACGCGGTCCCTTGGCGTCGAAGTCCTTCGAGGTGTATTGTTTAGATCCTAACTTTAGCTTCGAAGTCTTCAGGGCTAATCGCTTTCAGGATTAAGATGTACGGGTCGGTCCTGGGCGTGCCCTCTACCCAAGGCAGGTGAACGTGACCAGGGCGACGGGCGCGGCGATGCGCCGGATCCATGTGGGCAACGCGCTCAGCGCGTTCGGCCTCGGCTTCACCGTCCCGTATCTGTACGTCTACGTGGCGCAGGTGCGGGCTCTCGGTGCCATGACGGCGGGTCTCGTGCTCGCCGTCTTCGCCGTGGCCGCGCTCGTGGTGCTGCCGTTCGCCGGGCGGGCCATCGTCCGGCGCGGTCCGCTTCCGGTGCTGATCGCCGCCCTGATCACCGCCGCGGTCGGCGCGATGGGCCTGGGACTGGCCAGCAGCGCGGCGAGCGTGCTGGCGTCGGCGGCCGTACTGGGCGCCGGACAGGCCGTCATGCAGCCCGCGCTGGCCACGATGATCGTGGACTGCTCCACCGCGGCGACCCGGTCGCGGGACTTCGCCATGCAGTTCTTCCTGCAGAACCTCGGCCTCGGTATCGGCGGCCTGATCGGCGGCCATCTCGTCGACGCCGAGCGCGCCGCCTCCTTCACGCTGCTGTTCTCGATCGAGGCCGCGATGTTCCTGCTGCTCGTCGTGATCATGGCGACAGTACGCCTGCCCCACGCACCGAACACCGGCACCGCCGCGCCGTCAGCCGGCCGGGCGAGCTGGAAGCAGCTGCTAGGCAACCGGGCCATGGTTCAGCTGTGCGTGCTGGGCTTCGTGCTGTTCTTCGCCTGCTACGGGCAGTTCGAGTCGGGGCTGAGCGCCTACGGCGTCGTGGCGGCCGGTATCTCGACGTCGGCGCTGGGTACGGCGCTGGCGGCGAACACGATGATGATCGTGGTGGCGCAGTTCGCGGTGCTGAAGTTCGTGGAGCGGCGGAGGCGGTCCCGGGTGGTCGCGGCCGTGGGTCTCATCTGGGCCGTCGCGTGGGCCGCCGCCGCGTTCGCGGGGCTGGGCCACGGCAGCCAGAGCATGGCGACGGCAGCGTTCGTCTCGACGTACGCGCTCTTCGGGCTCGGTGAGGCGATGCTGTCGCCCACGCTCGCACCGCTGGTCGCCGATCTCGCGCCGACGGGCATGGCCGGCCAGTACAACTCGGCGTTCGCCCTGGTGAAGCAGCTCGCCCTGGCCGTGGGCCCCGCCGTGGGCGGTCCGCTGGCCGCGTCGCTGCCCGCACCGTACGTGGTGACGTTCCTGCTGTGCTCGCTGGGCATCACCTTCCTGGCGATCCGGCTCGGGCGCCGGCTCACACCCGCCCAGGACCAGGCGTCGTCCGCGCGAAGCCTGGTGGTGGCACAGGGCGGTGCGTCGATGGAGCCCGCCGCGACGCACGCCTGACCGCACGGCGCCCAGATCGCCGGACGGGCCGGTCTTCCGCCCGTCCGGCGCTCACTCGTTCAGCCCGCGCCCCGCGGCAGCGCGAACTCGCACCACACCGCTTTCCCGCCCCCTGGTGTGCGCCGCGATCCCCAGTTGGAGGCGATGGTCGCCACGATGGCGATGCCTCGCCCTGCCTCGTCCGCCGGCTCCGCGCGGCGGCGGCGCGGCAGACTGTCGTCGCCGTCCGTCACCTCGATGATCAGGCGCCGGTCCGTGCGCCTGAGGCGCAGCCTCATCGGCGGGATGCCGTGCTGCAAGGAGTTGGCGACCAGCTCGCTTGCCGCCAGGACGCCGAGATCGTGCAGATCCGTGGGGAACCGCCAGCTCGTCAGCACACCGGAGGCGAAGGCACGCGCGCGTGGAGCCGCCTCCACTCCGCCGAGCAGTTCCAGCGCGGCATTGCGGAAGAGGTCGCCGTCGGAGCCCGTGCGCGCCGGGTGCTGGAGGACCAGGACCGCCACGTCGTCGGCGTGGTCCGCTGTGACGCCCGCCGAGCGCAGCAGGCGGTCACAGATCACCTGGGGCGTGCCCGTGGCGCCTGCGAGCGCGCTCTCCAGGGCCTCGATGCCCTCGTCGAGGTCGGCGTCCCGGCGTTCGACCAGACCGTCCGTGTAGAGGACGGCCGTGGAGCCGGGACCGAGCGGCACCGAGCCCGACGTGTGCATCCAGCCGCCGGTGCCGAGCGGCGGGCCGGTGGGTTCGTCGGCGCGCAGGACCGCTCCGCTCTCGTCGCGGACGAGAATCGGCAGGTGGCCCGCCGACGCGTACACCAGCCGGCCCTCGTTCGGATCGTGGATGGCATACACGCAGGTCGCGATCTGGTTGGCGTCGATCTCCGCGGCCAGGCCGTCGAGGAGCTGGAGCACCTCGTGCGGAGGCAGGTCCAGTCGGGCGTAGGCGCGCACGGCCGTGCGCAACTGACCCATCACCGCGGCCGCGCGGACGCCTCTGCCCATCACGTCGCCGATCACCAGCGCCGTGCGGCCGCCGCCGAGGGTGATGACGTCGTACCAGTCGCCGCCGACCGCGGCCTCCGTACCGCCCGGCTGGTAGGTGGCGGCGATGCGCAGGTCGTCGGGCTGTTCCAGCTCCTGCGGCAGCAGGGAGCGCTGGAGGGTCACGGCGGTCTCGCGCTGCTCGCGCTCGCTGGCGCGCAGCCGTTCGGCGGCCTCGGCGTGGTCGGTGACGTCGGCGGCGAAGACGAGCACGCCTCTGGCCTTGTCGCCGGGCACGTCCACCGGGGTGCACGTGAACGTGTACGAACGGCCGTCGGCCGCCTTGCGGGACTTGACCGTACGCGGCTTGGAACTGCGCAGCACCTGGTCCAGGAGCGGCAGGAGGCCGAGTTCGTCCAGCTCGGGCAGCGCCTCACGGGCGGCTCCACCGACCGGCCGGGGTCCGAAGGCCGCCGCATAGGCGTTGTTGACGTACGCGATGCGGTGGTCAGGACCGTGCACCAGTGCGACGAGGGCCGGGATGCGGTCGATGACCTCGCGCACCGGAAGCCCGTCGACGGCGGGCACGCCCGGCATGCCGTCGGTGAGCCGCTCGACGCGGGCAGCGGGCACAGAGCCCTCCTCCCGCCGGTCCTGAGCGACCGCCTGCTCGGTCCGCGCTGCGGCGCGGCGCTGCGTTCCGGGGAGCCGGGCGCTCCAGCGGGTGAAGTTCACCGATTCCTTGCCTCGTCGTTGTCGTCGCCGACCGGCTCCGGACCCGGTCGGGGGTCCGGGGCCTGCCCCCCGGGGGTACGGCACAGTGGGGAAAGCCTGGTGGATGCGTCCGGGCGAGGGTCGGCCCGCCCTGGGTCGTGGACCAGTCTGTCCGAACAGACCGACATCCGTCAGACGTCGGTCTCTTCGGCCGAGTTCCTCGGTCCGGTCAGAACGACTCCTTCGGGTCACCAGAATGCTTTCCACCGGCCGCCAGTTCGAACTCCGCACGGGGATGTTCGAGTGAACCGAGGGAGACAATCTCCCTCTTGAAGAGCCCGGCCAGCGTCCATTCGGCCAGTACCCGCGCCTTGCGGTTGAAGGTGGGCACCCTGCTGAGGTGGTACACGCGGTGCATGAGCCACGCAGGATAGCCCTTCAGCTTGCGCCCGTAGACGTGTGCGACACCCTTGTGCAGCCCGAGGGAGGCGACCGAACCGACGTACTTGTGCGCATACGGCTCCAGGGCCTGGTCACGCATGGCGCGCACGATGTTGTCGGCGAGCACCCTGGCCTGGCGCACCGCGTGCTGCGCGTTGGGGGCGGTCTCCTTGCCGGGCTCCGCGGCGGTGACGTCGGGAACGGCGGCCGCGTCCCCCGCAGCCCACGCGTGCGTGACGCCATCCAAGGTCAGCTCCGGGGTGCACTTCAGACGGCCACGCCCGTTCAGCGGGAGATCGGTGGCCGCGAGGATCGGGTGCGGTTTCACGCCGGCGGTCCACACGACGGTGCGCGTCGGGAAGCGCGCGCCGTCCGACAGCACGGCCACCCGGTCGGCGCACGACTCGAGGCGTGTTTCGAGGCGTACGTCGATGTTGCGGCGGCGCAGTTCCGTCACCGTGTAGCGGCCCATCTCCTCACCGACCTCGGGGAGGATGCGGTCGGTGGCCTCCACAAGGATCCACTTCATGTCCTCGGGCTTCACGTTGTGGTAGTAGCGCGCCGCATAGCGGGCCATGTCCTCCAGCTCGCCGAGCGCCTCCACGCCGGCGAAACCGCCGCCCACGAAGACGAAGGTGAGGGCCGCGTCGCGAATCGCGGGGTCGCGGGTGGAGGAGGCGATGTCCATCTGTTCGATGACGTGGTTGCGCAGGCCGATGGCCTCCTCGACGGTCTTGAAGCCGATGCCGTACTCGGCGAGACCGGGGACCGGGAGCGTGCGCGAGATGGAGCCGGGAGCGAGGACGAGTTCGTCGTACGACAGCTGTTCCGTCTGCCCGGTCTCCTCGGTGGCGAGCGTGGCGACGGTGGCGGTGCGTTTGGCGTGGTCGATGGCCATGGCCTCGCCGATGACCACATGGCAGCCTTCCAGGACCCGGCGCAACGGGACGACCACATGGCGCGGCGAGATGGCGCCGGCGGCGGCCTCGGGCAGGAACGGCTGGTAGGTCATGTACGGATCGGGCGAGACCACCACGATCTCCGCCTCGCCCCGCGCGAGTTCCGCCTTCAGTCTCCGCTGCAGGCGCAGGGCCGTGTACAGACCGACGTAGCCACCGCCGACGATGAGGATGCGCACACACTTCGGGAGGTCGGGGGGCGTCCCCCGATGGATTGCAGCCGTCACCATCCCATGACGCACCCGACTCTTGAGTTTGTCCACAGCCCCGGCAAATTGTGTGACCGGACGACGGCGCCGGGCAGAGTTGGCCGAATTGCCCGAGTGCGGAGAAGAACCGCAGGTCAGCGGGTGAGGGCAGGGTGAACTTAGGGGGCGCAACCGGGACGTAACCGCCCCGTACTCCGATCGGGGGGCGCTCTGTGCGGAACCTGCCCCTTCTGAATTGACCCCTGCTCAACTATGTTCGTGTCGACGGAGTGTAGGGGGGGTGCACTCGAGGGGTCCGCGACGGGCGGATCCGCTCACGTACGACGCCTGTTCCGTACGCTCCGGCTTCCAATGGCGGGGAGAGTCTCCGGGGGGAGACGTCATTACCGGGGGATCGCTTATGCATATTCAGGACTCTCATTGGTCGTCCGCGTCCGCCGTCGCACCGGCGGGCGTGGTGAGCGCGGCGGGGAACGGACGCGGGGACAGTTCGCGGACGACGCCGTTGCGCGTGGACGCACAGCGCAATCTGGAGCACGTACTGCGCGCGGCGCGCGAGGTGTTCGGCGAGCTGGGGTACGGCGCGCCGATGGAGGACGTGGCGCGGCGCGCCAGGGTCGGCGTCGGCACGGTGTACCGGCGCTTCCCGAGCAAGGACGTCCTGGTGCGGCGGATAGCCGAGGAGGAGACCTCCCGGCTGACCGACCAGGCCAGGGCTGCGCTCGGCCAGGAGGACGAGCCGTGGTCGGCGCTCGCGCGCTTCCTGCGGACATCGGTGGCGTCGGGTGCGGGGCGGCTGCTGCCGCCGCAGGTGCTCAAGGTGGGGGTCCTCGAAGAGGACGCCCAGGGGACGGGCGAGCTGCGGGTTCCGCTGCAGCGCTCCCAGGCCACCGAGCTGCGGCTCGTCGAGCAGCAGCCGGAGCCGGACGACGCGGGTGCGGCGACGCTGCTGGAAGTCGTCGGACAGCTCGTGGAGCGGGCCCGTACCGCGGGTGAGCTCCGGGCGGACGTCACCGTCTCGGATGTGCTGCTGGTGATCGCGACGGCGGCGCCGTCACTGCCGGACGCCGCCCAGCAGGCGGCGGCCTCGGCGCGGCTGCTCGACATCCTCCTGGACGGCCTGCGGTCCCGTCCGGCGTAAGACGGACGGGGTGGAGGTGCCGGGGCGCTCCGGCGACGGCCTCCGATGCGCGAGCGCGGCAGTGCGCGGCCCGTGTGACGAGGTGTGGCTCCGACACGACGGCTGCCGGGCATGCGGGCGGCCGGAGGCCGGGTCCGTCTGCCGGACGTCGCGACGGCCCTCGCCGCCCGTTCCGCTGATCTGCCGTGTGCGGCACTCGCGTCGGCCGCTCCCCGGTCGGAGTACCGGTGGGGCGGCCGCGCGGGTGTCCGCTTCGGCGAGTGGCTCCATACGGGTCCTTCCGGGAGCGAGGCGCGGCATGCGGCGGCGTGGCTCACGGCCGGGGCCGGGTCGCGGCTCAGCCGCCAGGAGGACGGAGCCGGCTCACTCCGTGGCTGCCCGCGCCAGCTCCCGCAGGACATCGTCTGCGGTGAACGCCGCGCCCTTGGCGCGCTCGGCGCCGAACCGGGCCGGTCCCAGGGCCTCCAGGGCCGCTGCCTGCGTGCGCTCGGCCCGGGTCCGCTCGGGTTCGGGACGTACGGACGCTCCGCGCCAGTGGTCGGCCGCGCCGAACAGCCGGACCGCGCAGGAGTGCGCGCCCATGCTGCCCAGAACATTGGCCGCCATCTCCAGCAGCCCCGCCGTCACCGACTCCGCACACCCGCTCACCAGGGCCTGGCGCAGCCCCTCGGCCAGCTTGGGCAGTCCGGACCGCGGTCCGGACTCGGCGATGGTCACGAGCGCGTCCACGCCGTTCAGCGCGGCGGTGAACTGCGGCGGCGGTGTGCCCCGCGCTGCCTCCGCCCGCGCCCGTTCCCTCCAGTCCCGCGCCCCGGCGGTCTCCCCGTCGTCCAGCGCCATGTGCGCACGCAGCAGGGATACGAACGCACGGGCGTCCTGTACGCCGTACCGGTCGGCCGCGTCGGTCGCCTCGTCCAGTGCCGTGGACGCGTCCGCCCGCTTCCCCTCGCGATAGGTGATCTCGCCGAGCCGGGCCAGCAGGAACGGTGTCTCCGCGTACGCCCCCACCTCGTGGGCGAGCCGCAGCGCCTCCTCGTACTCGCCCTTCGCCTCCTCGAAGGCGCCCCGCCCCATCGCCGCCTCCGCGGCCGCGCTGCTCACCTGGGCGCGCATCCAGCGGTCGCCGACGCGGCGGCTGATCACCCGGAGCTCGGCGATGTCGTCGTTCACGCCGTGCAGACCGCCCGCGGAGTCGACGAGGACATGCGTGCGGAGCATGAGCGCGACGCCGGTCTCCCAGTCGCCGCCGTATTTGCGGCAGTTGGCCAGGGTGGCGTTCATGGCGTGCCGGACGTCGTACGACTCGCCCAGGTAGTAGACGGTCAGCGGCCAGACGATGCCGGGCAGGCAGGCCGCGTCGGCGCCGCCGCGCTCGAACCAAGCCCGTACCCGCGCGACGTATCGCTGCGACCGCTCGTCCCGCATCGAGTCCGCCGGCCGTGACTCGCTGAGCAGGAACATGTGCAGCAGCCGCAGCTTCATCCGCAGCGGGTGGAGGGGATGTCGCTCCTCGGCGTCGCTGTCGGCGAGGAACGCGTGGACCGGATCGACCGCGCCGAGCTCTTCGAAGACGTCGGCGACCGGACGCGCCGTGGAGGCGGAGCCATGCGTGCGGAGACGGGGCTCGGCGGCGGAACCGGCCGCCACCGGCAGGGGCGTGGCACGGTCGTGTGCTGTCCGGGCGTCCAGGGCCGCTGCCAGGCGCAGCACGAGGTCCGTCGATTCGGTGCCCTCGCGGCGGAAGTTGCGCAGCCACCAGAACCAGCCGGTGGCGAGGACGATGGCCCCGGCCTCCGCCTCGTCACCCGCGACGATCGAACGGTGCAGCCCGGCCCGGATGTTGTCGAGTTCCGTCTCCAGGCGTCCGATCCAGGGGAGTTGCTCGGCGGAGCGCAGCTTGGGGTCGGCTTCCTCGACGAGTGCCCGCACCCAGGCCCGGTGCCGGCGCTCGGCCGCGGCACGCAGTTCGGGTTCCTCGGCAGCCCGCTCGGTGGCGTACTCGTGGATCGTCTCCAGCATGCGGTAGCGCATGCCGGCGCTCCCGTCGCCCTCGTAGGGGGTCGCGACGATCAGGGACTTGTCGACGAGCGACCCGATGAGCTCCGCGGCGGACCCGGTGCACACCGCCTCGGCCGCGGCGAGGTCCCAGCCGCCGGCGAAGACGGAGACCTCGCGCAGCACATTGCGCTCGCGCTCGTCGAGCAGGTCCCAGGACCAGTCGACGACCGCGCGCAGGGTCTGCTGGCGGGGCAGCACCGTACGGCTCCCGGAGGTGAGGAGCCGGAAGCGGTCGTCGAGGCGGTCGGCGATCTGCCGAGGGGTCAGCATCCGGAGGCGGGCGGCGGCCAGTTCGATGGCCAGCGGGAGGCCGTCGAGACGGCGGCAGATCTCGTCGACGGCCGCCTGGTCGTGGACGGCGTGCGCGTCGGGGCGCACGGCGGCCGCGCGCTCGAGGAAGAGCCGGCGCGCGGGGTCGGGCGGCAGGGGCTCGACGGGGCGGACGGCCTCGCCGGGCACGCCGAGGGGTTCGCGGCTGGTGGCGAGGATCGTGAGCCCCGGGCAGTGCGTCAGGAGGGTCTCCGCCAGCTCGGCCGCGGCGTCGATGACGTGCTCGCAGTTGTCGAGTATCAGGAGTTCGTTGCGCGGTGCGCAGTACTCGATCAGCAAGGCGACCGGGTCGTCCTGCGGCATCGCCATCTCGTTGGTGATCAGCACGGTCTCACGCAGGCCGAGGGCACTGACCACCGCGGCTGGGACCGCCTCCGGCCGGTCGAGCGGGGCCAGTTCCGCCAGCCACGCCTGTGGCAGCCCGGCGGCGGCCTCCTCGGCGAGACGGGTCTTCCCGGAGCCGCCCGGTCCGGTGAGGGTGACGAGGCGGGCCGTGCGCACATCGGAGCGGATGGCGTCGAGTTCGGGTTCCCGGCCGACGAAAGAGTTCAGGCGGGGACGGAGGTTGCCGGTGCGGACGGCGCGGGAGCTCGCCGGAGCGGGGGCGCCGTGCGCAGGCGACGGCGTGGGCGTGGACGGCTGCTGAGACAGCAACTCGGCATGGAGTGCCTGCAGTTCCGCTCCCGGATCGGTACCCAGTCCCTCCGCGAGCGCGCGGCGCACGCTCTCGTACGCCGCCAGTGCCTCGGCGCCGCGGCCCGTGGCACGCAGGGCACGTATGAGGAGGGTGTGCAGGGGTTCGTCGTACGGATGGGCCGCGGTCAGTTCCGTCAGCTCGGGCACGACGTCGGGGGCGCGTCCCAGGCACAGGTCGGCCTCGACGCGGGCACGGGTCGCCGTCAGCCGGAGGGCCTCGGGACGGGCCGCGGCGCCGCGGTCCGCGAGGTCGGCGAGAGCGGGACCGTGCCACAGGGCGAGGGCCTCGCGCAGATCGCGGGCGGCTGTGTCCGCCTCACCGCGGGCGAGGGCCGAGGTGCCGCGCTGGACGAGGTCCTCGAAGACGAACAGGTCCACGGCCTCGCGGTCGGCGACGAGCCGGTAGCCGCCGGGCTCCGAGTCGACGGCCTCCCGGCCCACGGCGCGGCGGAGCCGTCCGACGAGGGCCTGGAGGGCGGCCGGTGCGTCGAGCGGCGGATCGTCGGCCCAGACCTCGTCGATCAGGGTGCCGCGGGCGGTGGTGCGGCCGGGGCGCAGGGCGAGCGCGGTGAGCAGGGTGCGGACACGGGGGCCGCCGAGGGGCAAGGGGACTCCCCGTTCGTCCTCGACTTGGGCGACGCCCAGAATCCTGTACCGCACCGGCCCATTCTCCCTGGGACGGCGGTACGAGGCACACGGTTTCCACGGCGAGCCGCAGGGCGGCCGGGGGACGGCGTACCCGGGTAACTCCGACGGCGCGGCAGGGCGCCGCACCAGGCACTGCTCGATCGTGGGGCCTACGCCCCACCTCGATGCGCACCCCCGCGGTGGGCTACCCGAGCCCGGGCCCGGCCATCCCGACGACGCGGCGAGGCGCCACGCCGGCAACCGCCCGGTGCTTGGCCCACGCCCCGCCCTCAAGGCACGACCCTGTGGACAGATGCCATCCGAGCGCCCCGAAAACACCAAGGCACCACACCACCCGGCTGCCCCACCGACGCGTCAAAGCGCCCCGCCGGCCACCGCGCGACCGTCGCCCTACGCCCCCGCCCCCAACGCACGCCCCTGTGGTGAGATGCCCGCCGGGACCGCGCGGGCCCTGGCCGGGGTGCCTGTCCAGCAGGTGCCTCGGCGGGCCAGCAGGCGGCGCAGCCACAGTTCCAGGGAGACCAGGTCCGCGAGCCCGTCCAGGGGGAGCGGCTCGCCGTCCGCGGCGGCGCGGACCGCCTTGCGGACCACGCGGGCCTCCACCAGTCCCGCCTCCGCCAGCAGCGGTGTGGCGAACAGGGCCGTCAGGGAGTCGGCGGACACGCGCAGGCCCGTGCGGGCCGCCGCCGAGGACGCGTGCGAGGGGGCGCCCCAGCCGGGCGGCAGACCGCGGACGCCCGCGCCCTCGAGGACCGTGCGCAGGATCGCCGCCCGCGCTCCCGGCTGCACCCGTAGGGCCTCGGGAAGCGCCCGGCAGGCGCGGACGACCTGGTTGTCGAGGAACGGCGTGTGCAGCCGCTGGGAGCGGATCTCGACGGCCTGTTCCAGCACCCGTAGATCCGCCGCATATCTCGCCAGCGCGGCACGCGCGCGGAAATCGCCCGGCCGCTGCCCGGGCCCCACCCCTGTCCGACCTGCGGCTCCTTGCAGGCGAACCGATACTTCAGCCAGGGCCTCACCGGTCAGCCAACGCGCCGCCGGCCCAGGTCTCGCCCAGGTGAGCGCGGCGAGAGACGCGCCTACGGCGCCTCCCGGCTCGTCGAACCGCCGCTGCATCAGCTGGTCGGCGAGTGAGTCGACCCCGGCCCGGTACGGCGTGCGGGCCAGCTTCCGGGCCGCGCCGTACACGCGCGCGGGGACCATCACCGAGCCGTCCGCCTTCGTCAACGCGGCCACGGGGCGGACGAGATGGCGCCGCTTGCGGTCCATCACCAGGTCCGCGAGCCGGGCCGGGTGCGCGTCGAGGACCTGGCGTGCGCCGTAGCCCGCGAAGTGGTCGGCGCTGCCGGCGGCCAGCCGAGCGCGGTGCCTGACCGCCGTCACCAGGGACGGGCCGGGTTCATCCGTGAGCGGGCCCTCCAGGTCGGCGTAGGGGAGCACTTCCTCGCCGCCGGTGACCACGACGTGGTGCAGGCGGGGGTTGGCCGCCAGCGTGCCGGCGCGCTCGAGCTCGGCCTCGCGGCCCCTGACGGCAAGGTCGTTGAAGGTGACCGCCAGCAGGCGCTCGCCCGCGCCGGTGCCGTGCCCGAGGACCGTGCCGGGCATCCCTGGCAGCCCGGCCGCGAGCAGCGCCAGCGTGCCGGAGGCGGGTCCGCCGGAGAGGTCGGCGCCGATCCCGGGGATCGGCACCCCGCGCGCGGCACGGCGTTCCGCCGGCCCCATGCCGGGGACGGGCCCGGGGTCGATGTCGGTGCCCGGGACGTGCCGAGGGGCCGCCAGCCGCGCGCGTACGGCGTCGACGAGGGCGTCGCGCACCGCGTCCACCGCGGCGGCCGGATCCGCGGGGGGCGCCGCCACCGCGAGCGAGGCAACGGGCTCGTACCCGGCGATCTCCCGCGATCCCGCGCGCAGGATGAGCGCGTGGCCCGGCGGGATGCGCCGGACGCCGTCGTACGGGGTCGAGTCGTGCACCGCGGCCGGGACCTCGGGGGCGGCGAGGAGGGCCGCCAGGTGCCCGAAGTCCAGGTTGGCCTCGATGAGGTCGGCGAGGGGGAGCGCCGCGGTCGCGTACGCCGTGCCGCCCGCCCACGGGGTGTAGAACACCGGTCGTGCGCCCGCGAGGTCGCCGCACACCGTGATCCTGCGCCCCACCTGGACCACGGCGGTGTAGCCGCCGGACCAGGCGGTCAGATGGCGAAGCGCGCCTCCCCGGGCGGCGAACAGGCTGAGGCGCAGCTCTTCGTCGGAGGCACCGCACGTGCCGAGGACCGCGATCCGGGTCTGTGCGTCCGCCTTCACGACGCGCACCTCGTCTGGACGCCAGTCGCCGACCACCCACAGCGGATCGGGGTCTCCCCACAGGAGTTGGGAGCCCACCGGGTGCAAGGTCTCGCCGTCGTATCCGGTGGCTCCGGCGGCGCCGGGCTCGGCGACGCCCGCGGCGGTGCTGCTCCATCCCACCAACCACCGCATCGACGCCTCCACAGGCTGTGGACAACCAGTGCACCGCAGGAACGCGTCCATGCTGCCACGAAGAGTGCCTGGAGGAGGGGGTCTGCCACGGCTTGCGCGCCCCGGAATGCGCCCTTGCGGAAACTTCCGCGAGCCGGTGAACTCCCGCTGCGGGCACCGTGGTCGGACGGAGAACATCGGGTGGGAGCGACGTGAATGCGCCCCCGAAACGCTCCCCGAAAACGCCCTTCGCGCCCCCAAGAGCAGTGGTAGGAGGCTTGATCGCCCTTGAGAACCAGGGTCGGTTTTCAGCCAAATCGACTGTGCGAGAGCGGCGTTGCGCACGCTCCGTACAGGCCTCCCGCAACGCACAGTCCGGGAGGCGGAGTTCGCCTCCCGGACCGGTCCGCCGCCCGCGGGGATGGAGGCGGCGGTATCCCCCAGCCCACTGGATCCAGTACAGCGGGCCGACCCACGCAGAGCCCATGGAACCGCCGTCCCGGTGGCCGGAGTAGAGCGCACGGACGGGCGCACAGCCACACACCGGGAGCGCGCCGCAACCCTCCGTGCTGAGGTGCGGACCACAATCCCGCCATCCGGATTTAAGCTTCTTAACGCTTGGGATGTGGCGAACTACGCTGGGTTTACGAATGCCGCGCGGTTATGCCATCGCCGCGGCAGCCGTCTGTGTCGAGGGGTGGCGCATGTCCAGGGAGCAACGCGGGCCGAACGAAAAACTCGGCGCCGTTCTCGCCCTCGCGGGAATCAGCAACGCGGGCCTCGCCCGGCGCGTCAACGACCTTGGCGCCCAGCGCGGTCTGACTCTTCGCTACGACAAGACCTCGGTGGCGCGCTGGGTGTCGAAGGGCATGGTGCCGCAGGGCGCCGCGCCGCACCTCATCGCCGCGGCCATCGGCCAGAAGCTCGGCCGCCCCGTACCGCTCCACGAGATCGGTCTGGCGGACGCCGATCCCGCACCGGAAGTGGGCCTGGCCTTCCCCCGGGACGTAGGACAGGCGGTGAAGTCGGCGACGGAGCTGTACCGCCTCGACCTCGCCGGGCGCCGGGCCGGCGGCGGCATCTGGCAGTCGCTGGCCGGATCCTTCGCGGTGAGCGCCTATGCGACCCCTGCTTCCCGCTGGCTGATAACCCCGGCCGACAGCTCGGTGGCGCGCGATCCCGGCCCCGGCGAGGTGTCCGGCGCACCGCTGAAGGTCGGCCACAGCGATGTCCAGAAGCTCCGCGAGGCCGCCGAGGACGCGAGGCGCTGGGACTCCAAGTACGGGGGCGGCGACTGGCGCTCCTCGATGGTGCCCGAGTGCTTACGAGTGGAGGCGGCGCCGCTGCTGCTCGGCTCGTACTCGGACGAGGTGGGCCGGGCGTTGTTCGGGGCGAGCGCGGAACTGACCCGGCTGGCCGGCTGGATGGCGTTCGACACCGGGCAGCAGGAGGCCGCCCAGCGCTACTACATCCAGGCGCTGCGCCTCGCGCGCGCGGCCGCCGACGTGCCCCTCGGGGGCTATGTCCTGGCGTCCATGTCGCTCCAGGCGACCTACCGCGGCTTCGGCGACGAGGGCGTCGACCTCGCCCAGGCCGCTCTCGAGCGCAACCGCGGTCTGGCCACGGCGCGCACCATGAGCTTCTTCCGTCTCGTCGAGGCGCGGGCGCACGCACGCGCGGGTGACGCCCAGGCGGCCGGCGCGGCCCTGAAGGCCGCAGAGGGCTGGCTGGAACGGGCCCGCGAGGGCGACAACGACCCGACGTGGCTCGGCTTCTACTCCTACGACCGGTTCGCGGCCGACGCCGCCGAGTGCTACCGGGACCTCAAGGCACCCCGGCAGGTCCGCCGCTTCACCGAGCAGGCCCTCTCCCGGCCGACGGAGGAGTTCGTCCGTTCCCACGGGCTGCGCCTGGTCGTGTCGGCGGTCGCCGAGCTGGAGTCCGGCAACCTGGACGCGGCGTGTGAGCAGGGGGTGCGTGCGGTGGAGGTCGCCGGGCGCATATCGTCGGCGCGGACCACGGAGTACGTGCGCGACCTGCTGCACCGGCTCGAGCCGTACGGCGACGAACCGCGCGTGGCGGAGCTGCGGGAGCGGGCACGGCCGCTGCTGATGGCTCCCGCCTGAGTCCGCCCGCGCGCATCGCCGGGCGTCTCCCGGGTTTGAGGGCATTGTCAGTGGCGCAGTGCACTATCGAAGACCGGGAGGTGAAGCAGGTGCGGGAGATCGCCTATGACTGCGACGTGCTGGTGATCGGAGGCGGAATCGTCGGCCTGTCGACGGCCTATGCGATCACACGTGCCGCTCCGGGCACGCGGGTGACGGTCCTGGAGAAGGAGCCAGGCCCGGCCCGCCACCAGACGGGGCGCAACAGCGGGGTGATCCACAGCGGGATCTACTACCGCCCCGGCTCCCTCAAGGCGCAGTACGCGGTGCGGGGCGCCGCCGAGATGGTCAAGTTCTGCGCGGAGTACGACATCGCGCACGCCGTGACGGGCAAGCTGATCGTCGCCACCGAGCGGGAGGAGCTGCCGCGTCTGCACGGACTGATCCAGCGCGGCCGGGAGAACGGCATTCCGGTGCGGGAGCTGGGCTCCGCCCAGATCTCGGAGTACGAGCCGGAGGTGCAGGGCCTTGCGGCCATCCATGTGGGCACGACCGGGATCTGCGACTACGTGGCGGTCGCCCGGCAGCTGGGCGAGGCGTCGGGGGCGGAGATCCGGTACGGCGCGCAGGTGGTGCAGATCGACCGGCGCCCTTCCCTCGGGGTCGCCGCGCGCACAGACGACGGAACGGTCCTTCGCGCACGCGTTCTGGTCAACTGCGCCGGGCTGCACTGTGACGAGGTGGCCCGGCTGACCGGTGACGACCCGGGCATGCGCATCGTGCCCTTCCGGGGCGAGTACTACGCGCTGCGGCGGCCCGAGCTGGTGCGGGGCCTGGTGTACCCGGTGCCGGACCCGGCGTTTCCGTTCCTCGGGGTGCATCTGACGCGGGGGATCGACGGAGAGGTGCACATCGGGCCGAACGCGGTGCCGGCGCTGGCGCGCGAGGGGTACGGCTGGGGAGTCGTACAGCCGCGGGAGCTAGGCGGGACGATGGCCTGGCCGGGCGCGTGGCGGATGGCCCGGCGGCACTGGCGCTACGGGGCGGGGGAGCTGCGCCGGTCGGTGTCGAAGGCGGCGTTCACCCGGGCCGTGCGCAGACTGCTGCCGGGTGTCGGCGAGGACGACCTCGTACGGACCGCGGCCGGGGTGCGGGCGCAGGCCGTGCTGCGGGACGGGACGCTGGTGGACGACTTCCTGATCCGTGAGGGCGCGCGGACGGTCCATGTGCTGAACGCTCCGTCGCCCGCCGCCACCGCTTCGCTGCCGATCGGCCGGGAGGTGGCACGGCGGGTGCTGGCCGGGCTGGACCAGGGGTGAGCCACCGCCCGGCACCGAGTGCGGACGACGGTCCGGTTCACGGGCCCGTGCTCGCGGGTGCCGCCACGGCGCCCACGCCTGCCCTCATGTGCACCGGACGGCACGATCGCCCGCGGCCGTGGACGGACTCGACCGACCGGGCCGCATCGGCCCGTAAAATTGGTCCCACTGTGTCTGAGTCCATCGACTTCGCTTCCGAAGACCACCACGTCATCGCCCCCCGCGGACCCATCACCCCTGCCGCCGGAGCGTCCCCTCGGCCTGCCCGGGCCAAGGGCGAGCCGCGCTTCCCCGACGGGCCGATGGCCGATCCGGCCGGGTCGCACTTCGAGCGCCGGATCCGTAGTTTCCAACCACGGCGCAGCCGGGTGACGGCCGGGCAGGCGGACGCGCTGCAGCGGTTGTGGCCCGCTTGGGGGCTGGACATCGACGGGCAGCGGATCGTCGATCTCGCGGAGCTGTTCGGGAACACGAACCCCGTCGTGCTCGAGATCGGCTTCGGCATGGGCGAGGCCACCGCGACGATGGCCGCGGCGGACCCGGCCACCAACGTCCTGGCCGTCGACGTGCACACTCCCGGCCAAGGCAACCTGCTGAGTCTCACCGATCGAGGCGGGCTGACCAACGTCCGGGTGGGCAACGGCGACGCGATCATCCTGCTCCGCGAGATGCTGGCGCCGGACTCGCTCGACGGGCTGCGCGTCTACTTCCCCGACCCCTGGCCCAAGAAGCGCCACCACAAGCGGCGCCTCATCCAGCCCGAGTTCCTCGCACTCGCCGCCACCCGCCTCAGGTCCGGCGGGCTGGTGCACTGTGCGACGGACTGGGAACCGTACGCCGAACAGATGCTCGAGGAACTCACCGCACATCCGGAGTTCGAGAACACCCAGCCCGACGGCGGTTTCGCGCCCCGTCCCGACTTCCGGCCGCTGACCCGTTTCGAGGGCCAGGGCCTGGAGAAGGGTCATGTGGTGAACGACCTGCTCTTCCGGCGTGTACAGCACCGGGACCAGCCTTCCGCGGGCGACTGAGCCGCGGGCCCCTCACCAGGCCCCGTCGCGGGCGGCGCCCCTTCCTCGTTAGGGTCGATGCCGTGGCCACGTTTCCCCCGTACCCGTCGCATCCGGCCGGCGACTCCGGTGGAGGCACCCTGGGGCACCCGCACTGGTGGCAGAGGCGGTGGGTGCGCTACGGCGCGTCGATCACACTGCTGACGCTCTCCGGGCTCGTCATCCTCGCCCTCGTACGGGAGCAGACCGGCACCAAGGGCTTCCTGGTGGGGCTGGGCCTCGCGGTGCTGCCCGTGCCCCTGCTCGTGGCCGCGTTCCGCTGGCTCGACTGGGTCGAACCGGGACCGTGGCGCAATCTGCTCTTCGCCTTCGCCTGGGGTGCGTGCGCGGCCGCGCTCATCGCGATCGTCGCGAACAGCTTCGCGACCAAATGGATAGCGACCGCCACCGCCGACCCGCACGGCGCCGACACCCTCGGTGCGACCGTCATAGCGCCCGTCGTCGAGGAGTCCGCGAAGGCCGCGGCCGTGCTGCTGGTCTTCCTCTTCCGCAGACGGGACTTCACCGGGATCGTCGACGGCGTGGTGATCGCCGGGGTCACCGCGACCGGCTTCGCCTTCACCGAGAACATCCTCTACCTGGGCACCGCCTTCGGCACGGACGAGCTGAGCGGGCAGCGGGGGCTCGCGTCCGTGACCGCCGCGACCTTCTTCGTCCGCGTGGTGATGTCCCCCTTCGCCCATCCCCTGTTCACCGTGCTCACCGGCATCGGCTTCGGCATCGCCGCCCTCACCTCGGAGCGCAAGCACCTGCGCCGGGTCCTGTTGCCGCTGGTCGGGCTGCTGCTCGCGATGGGCATGCACGCCATGTGGAACGGATCCTCGGCATTCGGCGACTACGGGTTCTTCGCGGTCTACGCGTCATTCATGGTGCCCGCGTTCGCGCTGCTGACCTGGCTGGTCGTCTGGACGCGGCAGCGGGAGCTGCGGACCGTGCGGGAGGAGCTGCCGGTGTACGCGGTCACCGGGTGGCTGGGCCCGGTGGAACCGTTCGTCCTCGGCTCGATGCGGGCCCGGCGGCTGGCCCGGGAGTACGCACGCCACCACTTCGGGAAGCCCGCGGCACGTTCGGTGGCGCAGTACGAGGCGTACGCCACCTCGCTCGCGTTCCTGCGCCACCGGGGGCGCCGGGGCCGGGCCGACGCCGATTTCGTCGTACGGGAACGGGAACTGCTGGACGAGCTGTGGGCGCGGCGGTCGGTGGCACGGCCGACGCTCGCATACGCCGCGCGGGCCACGACACCGGTGGCCCCGCCGGTGGTGACACCGCAGGTCCCACCGATCTACGGGTACGCCCCGGCGTACTGGCCGGGGCCCTACGGTCCGGCGGCGCCGTATCCCACCTACAACCCGTACCGCTCGTAGCGGTCGCGGAAGGCTCGGCGCCGCCGGACCCGGGGGGACGACCGGGGGGAAGCGGGCGGCCCTTACGCCGACGCCGCCGTCAGCTTCGCCGCCTCGTCGTCCGTCAGCGTCAGGTCCCCCACCGCCAGCAGGGCCGGGAGCTGTTCCAGCGTGCGGGCGGAGGCGATCGGGGCCGCCACCGTCGGCCGGCCCGCGAGCCACGCCAGGGCCACCGTCGCGATCTCCGCGCCCCGCTCCTGCGCGACCTCGTCCAGGGCCGCCAGCACGCGCAGTCCTCGCTCCGACTTCAGGTACTCACCGGCACGCCCCGCACGCGCCGAGTCCACCGTCGTACCCGGCCGGTACTTGCCGGTCAGGAATCCGGCCGCGAGGGAGTAGTACGGGACGGCCGCGAGACCGGCGCGGGAGGCGACGCCCTCCAGCGTGCCCTCGTATGTGTCGCGCGAGACCAGGTTGTAGTGCGGCTGCAGCGCCACGTACCGCGCGAGGTTCTCGCGGTCGGACAGGTCGAGGGACTCCTGGAGGCGTTCGGGGGAGATGTTCGAGGCGGCGATGGCACGCACCTTGCCCGCCTTCACCAGCTCGTCCAGTGCGCCGATGATCTCCTCCACGGGCACCTCGGGCTGGTCGAAGTGCGTGTAGTAGAGGTCGATGTAGTCGGTGTCCAGACGGCGCAGGGACGCGTCGGCCGCCGCCCTGATGTTGGCGGCGCGCAGGCCCTGGTACTCCGGGTGCTGGCTGACCTTGGTGGCGATGACGACGTCCGAGCGGTTGCCGCGCGCCTTGACCCACTTGCCGATGATGGTCTCCGACTCGCCGCCCTTGTTGCCCGGGGCGAAGGCCGAGTAGGAGTCAGCGGTGTCGACGAAGTTGCCGCCCGCCGCCGCATAGGCGTCGAGCACCGCGAAGGACTGGGCCTCGTCCGCGGTCCAGCCGAAGACGTTGCCGCCGAGAGAGAGCGGAAAGACCTCGAGGTCGGAGGAACCGAGCTTGCGAAGAGAAGTCATGCTCAATCCCAACGCCCGTACCGGACGGGCGCCTTCCGGAACCGCCGCAAAATTCGCGTAAACAACCGGATCGACGTATTCCGACTCGAGACGACGACCACGACCGGCAGTCCTGACGTGGGGGGGTTACGTCAGGACTGCCGGAGCCGGGGAGGGAGGCCGCGGAGGGCCCGCCCGAACCGTCAGGGGTTGAGACCCCTGCTCTGCAGCCATGCCATCGGGTCGATCGCGTCACCGCCGCCCGGGTGGACCTCCAGATGCAGGTGCGGCCCGGTCACGTTGCCCGTCGCGCCCACGCGGCCGATGACATCGCCCGTGGCCACCTTCTGGCCGACGCTGACGCTGATCGACGACTGGTGGCAGAACCACAGCTGCGTGCCGTCGTCGAGGGTCAGGATCGTGCGGTAGCCGTACGATCCGGCCCAGCCGGCCTCCGTGATGGTGCCGCTGTGGATCGCCTTGATGAGCGTGCCCGTGGGAGCGGCGAAGTCGAGGCCCGTGTGGTACCCGGAGGACCACATGGCGCCGGCGTCACCGAAGCGGGAGGTGAGGGTGTAGGAGGAGGTCGGCAGCGTGAACTGCTTGGCCAGTTCCGCCAGCCGTTCCGCCTCGGCCTTCTTCTTGGCCTCTTCCGCGGCCTTCTGCTTGTCCGCGGCGGCCTTCGCAGCCGCGTCCTCCTGCGCCTTCTTGGCCGCGGCGGCGGCCTTCTGCGCGGCGGCGTCCTCGGCGGCCCGGGCGGCCTCGACGGCGATCCGGTCCTGCTGGGCCTCGGCCTGCTGGATGATCCGGGTGCGCAGCGCCTCACCCGCGTCCTTGGTGCCCGCGGCGGCGTCGGCGGTGGAGACGCCCGCGGTGCTCAGAGGGGTGGCGGAGCCCTTGGGGGCGGCGGTGTCCTGGCCGATGAGGGCCTTGGCCGATTCGGTGACCGAGGAGAGGTCCGGCATGGATATGGACACCGGCGGCTTGCCGGTCTGCGCGGTGGCCATGCCGCCCGCGCCGACTGCGGCCATCACACCGACGCCCAAAACGGTGGAGCTGCGTGCGAGCCCTCCTCCGCGCTGCTTGCCGACGCGGTGCCGGCCGCGGACGGGACGGAGGGACTCCTCAGTGGGGTTCCACTCCTCCCAGGGGCCTTCCTCGGCGCCGGGTGCGTACCCGAACGTCTGAGTGGCGTTGGGAGCGGACGAGGTGCTCTGGGCAGGCGGGTTGGACGCCACGTGGGCGCACTCCTTTCCTTCCGTCTCGCCTACCGGGTTAGCTGACGGGTTCGGAGAGGAAGGTCTCCTACGCGCGTATACCGGCCGTGCTTCCGCGGCGGTATCCGCCCGATTCACCCCAAGTTGGTGGTTCCCCGGTTCCCTTGCGGGATTCGGCATGCGCACGGAGCCGCCTCTTGTGACGGCTGGGACGACCGCGCTGCGTTATCGAACGTTAATAGACGCGGAGCCCGGATTCCAAGCTGTTGAACAGATCCTTGACGTACTTGGCCAGGACTTTCATGCCATGACCGACCCAAAACGGGCGAGTTGGCTACGCCTCATGCACCTCACAAGTGTTGACGGTGTATCAGTTGTTATGCGCAGGGGCACCGCTCGACCACCGAGCGTCACCCATCAAGGGCGCTCGGGCCGGCGCACGGCCAGCAGGGCCATGTCGTCGGTGGCGCGGCAGCCGGTGTGGCGGGCGACCTCCTCGGTGACCGCGGCCAGCAGTGCGCCGGGACCGGGGAAGACGCGGCCGGCGAGCCGGGCGGCGGGATCATAGAACTCGCCGTGCGCGTCCCGTGCCTCCGAGACGCCGTCGGTGTAGAGGAGCAGCGTCGCCCCGGGCGGGAACTCCCACTCCTCACTACGGTCGGGCCAGACCCCGAGGTCTCCCATGCCGAGGGGTAGCGCCGGCTCACGGGCCTCCAGTAGCCGCAGCGTGCCGTCCGGGAGCAGGAGGAGGGGCGCGGGGTGGCCGCGGTTGACGATCCGGACGACCCCGCCGCCGTGCGGGATCTCGGCGAGGACCGCGGTGGTGAACCCCTCGCACGCGTCGAGTCCGTCTCGCCGAGTGCCCTCGCGCGACAGTGCCCGCTCCAGACGCTGGGCGACCGCCTCCGGGGTCGACTCCTGTTCGGCGGCCTCCCTGAAGGCGCCGATGACCACGGCGACCGCGGCCACGGCTCCCATGCCCTTGCCCCGCACGTCGCCGACCACGAGCCGTACCCCGTGCGGGGAGTCCTGCACGGCGTACAGGTCGCCGCCGATGAAGGCCCCGGCCTGCGCGGCCTCGTACCGGGCCGCGACGTCCAGCCCGCCGATCCGTGGGGCCGGCTCGGGCAGCACGGCACGCTGGACGGCCTCGGCGATCCCCCGGGCGGAGGCGAGGCGTTCGTTCTTGCGCCGGACGAGCAGGTTGATGAGGACGGCCAGGACGGCGACGGTCACGACGGTGCCCATCTCGGTGACCGCGTCGGCCCTCCCGGGAAGGCCGAGCCTGAGGTGGACGGCGAGGACGGCGAGCACCGCCGCCACACCGGTGAGCACCGTGCCGCGCAGCGAGTAGAGCGGCGCGGCGACGAGCGGCGCGGCGGTGAACAACGGGCCGGCCGTGACATCCGACGGGCCGAGGAAGTCGTAGCCGGTCCCGATGGCGATGAGCAGGGCGGGCAGGGCGCTCAGGAACGCCCGCGCGCAGAAGAAACGACGGTTCTCGCGCTCGACTCGACGCGGTGACGGGGTGTCCCCGGCACCGGCGGCCGGCACGGGTTCACCGGACGGTCGGCCGCCGGGCTGGTCGTGGTCGTCGTACGACTCCTCGAGCCACAGCGGGCCTGCTTGCTGCACCACGCGTCCAGGCTTCACGGAAGGGGAGCGGAGGGCGACCGCTGTGGGCCGGCCGGGGTATGGACCGGGAGCGAACCGGTGGACGCGCCGGGCGGAGGAAACACCGAGGGCCGGAGCCCTTTCGGACTCCGGCCCTCGGCCATCAGTAGCGGGGACAGGATTTGAACCTGCGACCTCTGGGTTATGAGCCCAGCGAGCTACCGAGCTGCTCCACCCCGCGTCGGTGATACCAGTGTAAGCCATACGCGCGACGTGAAGCGCACGGGTTTACGCCCACGCGCTTCACCAGCTCATTCCGGCCCGTCCACGCAGTCGTGGCGGGCGTCTCAGGGGCGGGTCGAGGGGGACAGCAGATGCGCGTTCGGGGCCTTCGCCAGGTCCTCGTACTGCGGCAGGAGCACCACGTCCGCCCCGGCCTCCGTCAGCACGGCGTTCCCGTCGGCCGCCTGCACGAACGTGTCCGGCTCGCGCCAGGCGGTGACCACGCGCCGCACCCCGGCGTCCAGGATCAGCCGGGCGCACGGCGCGGGCCGGGAGGCGCGGCGGGCGCACGGTTCCAGGCTGCTGTACACCGTGGCGCCCGCGAGCCGCGGATCGGCGGGGTCCAGCTTCGCCAGGGCCGACTCCTCGGCGTGGACCACGGGGTCGCCGCCCTCGCGAGAGTGCCCACGCGCCAGCTCCGTACCGTCGGCCGCGACGACCACCGCCCCCACGCTGAAGGCCGTGCGGGACGGTGGGCACTGCGCGGCGAGCTCGCAGGCCGTCTCGAGCCAGCGCCGGTCCGCGGCGGAGGCGAGCGCGCCGGCGCCGGGCGCCGTGGGCACGTACCGCAGCAGCACGACGTCCCCGACCGGCCGCGTCTCCACCAGCCGCATCCGCCCCGGCGGGTAGGCGCCCGGCCCGAACATCCGCGGTGCGCCCGGTTCGCCCACGAACAGCGGAGCGACGACGAGCTGCAACTCATCCGCGAGACCCTGCCGGAGCAGCTGGGTGTGCACGCGCCCGCCGCCTTCGACCATCAGCCGCCGTACGCCCTTGACGTCCCCGAGGTGGGCGAGGACCGCGCGCCAGTTCACGTCCGGACCCAGAGCGACCACCTCCACGTCCGCCGGCAGCGATCCACGCAGCCGCTCGGCGCCCGAGTCCGTCGTGTAGACGGCCTTCTCGCCGCCCGTGTGCCAGAAGAGGGCATCCGGGTCCAGGGCGCCGGACGCGCTCACCGTGACCTTCAGCGGGTACTCCGGCAGCCCTGCGGCGACCCGGGCCGCGCGCCGTTCGTCGGAGTAGACCAGCAGCCGCGGGTTGTCCGTGCGCAGCGTGCCCGCGCCGACGAGTATCGCGTCGCTGGCCGCCCGCACCTCGTCGACCCGGTCGAAGTCCTCCGGTCCGGACAGCAGGAGCCGCTGGGGGCCGGTGTCGTCCAGGAAGCCGTCAAGGGAGACGGCCGCGGACAACAGGACGTAGGGGTGGGCCATGGACTGCGCTCCGGTGGTCGGGATCCGGTGGTTCCGGGTCGAGGGTCGAGGTCCGGCGGGACCGGGGTCGGGATGTGTGGTTCAACTTTTAAACAATAACTACACTGGCGGCATGACGACCCGCTGGCTCACCCCCGAGGAGATGCGCGCCTGGCGTGCGTACCTCGCCGCGTCGTGGCTCCTGGAGGACACGATCGACCGGCAACTCCAACAGGAGGCCGGCATGCCGCACCTGTACTACTCCGTCCTGGCCAACCTCTCCGACGCACCCGGCCACCAGATGCGGATGACCGACCTCGCCGAGACGCTGAAGATCACACGCAGCCGGCTGACCTACGCGGTCACCCGCCTCGAGAAGGACGGCTCGGTCCGCAGGGAGGGTTGCCCCACGGACAAGCGCGGCAGCACCGCGGTCCTGACGGACGCCGGCATGGCTCTCCTGGAGCGTACGGCGCCGGGCCACGTCGAGACGGTACGGGCAGCCGTGTTCGACCAGCTCACGCCCGAGCAGGTGGCACAGCTGGAGGCGATCTGCACCCGGATCACCGACACGCTCCAGGGCGACGACGAGCAGTCGCCGTGCGGCGGAGTGCCCTGGCGCCGGCGTTCGTCCACGGCGTGAAGCCCGGCCACTCGCCGAGGCGGTGAATCACCGGTCCGAAGGCCCACGGGCCTGGAGTCACGGATCCGAGCAGGTCTGGAGCATGGCCGGCCTCGCAGGCCCGAAACAGGTTGCTTGAATTTTGAAGCACGACTAGAGTCTGCCGACGAGGTTGTGCTTCAAATCTGAAGCATGCGGTGCACTCTCCGCACCCGACCCGCAGGACCGGAGAAGGACGACAGACATGCGCGAGCTTGGCGAAGGCACCGTCCCCAGCGACAGCAGCAACCCGACCGACGTCCCCGCCGCCACGGTGCGCACCCGCGTGACGGTCCCGCTGCGCTTCGGCGACGGTTACACGGTCACCGCCGACCTCGTCACCTTCCACGGCCTCGTCGACGGCCTGGAACACGTGGCCGTGATCCTCGGCAAGCCCCCGGCCGACCGTCCCCCGCTGGTGCGGCTGCACTCCGAGTGCCTGACCGGCGACGTCTTCGGCTCGGCGCGCTGCGACTGCGGCCCCCAGCTGCGCGAGGCCGTGGAGCGCATCGCCGACCAGGGCGGCATCCTGCTCTACCTCCGCCAGGAGGGCCGCGGCATCGGCCTGTACAACAAGCTCGACGCCTACGCCCTCCAGGACCAGGGCCTGGACACCTACGAGGCCAACGCCGCGCTCGGTCTGCCGGAGGACGCCCGCGACTACACGGCCGCCGCGCAGATGCTCCGCGCCCTCGGCGTCGACGCCCTGGACCTGCTCTCCAACAACCCCGACAAGGCGGCCCAGCTGCGCTCCCACGGCCTCACGGTCACCCACCACGTCCCGACGGGTGTCTTCACCACGGCGCACAACGTCCGCTACCTCCGCGCGAAGGTGGTGCACACCCAGCACACCCTGCCCCTCACGGAGCTGACCGCGGGCTGACGCCAGCGCCATGAGCCCGCGTCGGGGTCGATACGCCCACCGGGTGGGCCGAGTTCATGCACGTGCCGTCGAACGAGTCGAACAGGCTCGTGCGGGCCGCGTACGGCAGGGAGCCCGACGGCCGTCCGCCGTGCATGAGCGCCCGCGCCCAGCCGGGCAGCCCGAGACTCCGACAACGGCCGAGCCCCCAGCTCTGAATGTCTCTGAGCTGGGGGCTCTTGGGTAGGCCCTGTGGGACTCGAACCCACAACCAATGGATTAAAAGTCCACTGCTCTGCCAATTGAGCTAAGGGCCCACGCGATGTTGCCTCCCTGAGCATAGCCGGAAGAGGCCGGGACTCCGATCGGGTATCGGTGACCCGGCCACACCGGCGGCCGAGACCCTGCGGATGGCCCCGCCCGTCCGCCGCGTCCCTAGGGGTCCACCACCTCCACCGTTCCAGCCCTCGCCGCCTCCCGCGCGCGTGTGCGCTCGTGGTGCGGATTCAGGAACCAGTGCCGGGCCGACGCCAGCCACCAGGTCGCCGCGAAACCGAGCACCACCAGGACAGCCACCGGTGCGTAGTTGAAGGTCTCCCAGGTGACCGGGGAGACCTGCGGGAGCATGAAGAGAACCGTGATCACCCCGACCCACACCACCGAGATCACCCCGATCACCTGCGACCAGCGGCCCAGGTGCCACGGCCCGCGTTCGAACGCCTCGCCCTTGCGCACCCGCAGCAGGGTCGGGACGACGTAGGCGACGTACAGTCCGATCACGGCGATCGAGGTGACCGCCGCGTAGGCCGTGTAGTTGATCAGGTACGGCAGGCCGAGGGCCAGGGCACCCAGCGCGGCGAGCCACACGGCGGCCACAGGGGTGCGGGTGCGCGGGCTGACCGTGTGCCACACATGCGAGAACGGCAGCGCGCCGTCGCGCGAAAAGGCGTAGATCATACGGCTGTTGGCCGTCACCGACGCCATGCCGCAAAACAGCTGGGCCCCGACCACCACGAGGAGCAGCAGCTTGCCGGCGGTCGCGCCGAGAGCGTCCAGCAGGATCTGCGCGGGCGGCGCGCCGGTCGGTGAGGCGAGCTCCTTGTCGTACGACTGGATGGCGAAGGTGAAGCCGAGCAGCAGCACGAAGCCGGCGATCCAGGAGGTCCAGATGGACCGGACGATGCCCCTCGGACCCGCCGTCGACGCGTCGTGGGTCTCCTCCGTCATATGGGCGGAGGCGTCGTAGCCGGTGAAGGTGTACTGGGCCATCAGCAGACCCAGCAGGACGACGTAGACCCCGCTGCCCCAGCCCGTGTTGTTCACGAACTTGGTGAACACGAAGGACGCCGACTGGTGGTGGTCCGGTACGAACGCCAGGGCACCGACGATCACCGCGACGCCCAGCACGTGCCACCACACGCTGACGTTGTTGAGGAAGGCGACGATGCGCACGCCGAACGTGTTCAGCAGGCCGTGCAGGAACAGGATGGCCGCGAAGAGCAGAACCGTGCGGCCTGGGGTGATCTCGAAGCCGAACTGGAGATTGAGGTAGGCGCCGAGGAAGGACGCGGCCCCGAAGTCGATGCCCGCCGTCACCGCCACCTGGCCCAGCACGTTGAACCAGCCCGTGAACCAGGCCCAGGCCGCCGCCGAGCGCGGGGGCGCGAGGCGGTGGGCCCAGAAGTACAGGCCCGCGGAGGTCGGGTACGCCGAGCAGATTTCGGCCATGGACAGCCCGACGAACAGGGTCATCAGGCCGACGGCGACCCAGCCCCAGGTCATCACGGCCGGGCCGCCCGTGTTCATGCCGAACAGGTACAGGGTCAGACAGCCCGAGAGGACCGAGATGATCGTGAAGGAGACCGCGTAGTTGGAGAACGCCGACATGCGGCGGGCGAGGACCTGGGTGTAGCCGAGCTGGGCAAGCCGTTCCTCGTCGGACATGGTTGCGCCCGGTTTCGCTGAGGGATCACGTGCGCTGAAGGGCGAGGGAGATGTCATGCCCCCAGCAATGCCCATCCCGGGGGCGTGACATGCGTCACAGTGTGGCCGAAAAGTGGGGCTAGAAGATCCCCTTGTACTGCTGCCAGCCAGTGCCGATCTTCACCCGCGCCGCGAACGACCCGTTGCCGTAGCCGGACTGGCGGTAGAGGTTGCCTGCGGTGTCCCGGGCGACGATGTCCGCCTTGCCGTCGCCGGTGATGTCACCGACTCCGACCACGACGTTGTACGAGCTGCCCCAGTTGGTGAACAGCCGGACCCGGGTCGCGAAGGTGCCCTTGCCGGTGCCGTAGTAGTGGTACAGGACGTTGGACTTGTCCTGCGCGATCAGGTCGCCGATCCCGTCGCCATTGAGGTCACCGACACCGACGACCTTCTTGTACGTCTTCCAGTTGTCGTACAACTTCACGCGCGTGGACAGCTTTCCGGTGCTGGTGCCCTTGTACAGGTAGACCGCACCGGTCGAGGCGTTACGCGCGAGCAGGTCGGCCCGCCCGTCACCGCTGATGTCCCCCGGCGAGGTCAACACGTCGTACTGGTTCCAGCCAGTGCCGAGGGAGGTGTGGCTGCTCGACGGCGTGTACGGGTCGCCGCACTTGCCGGCGTAGCGGCGCAGTTCGCCGTTCGGCATGCGCACCAGCATCTCGGCGCAGCGGTCGGTACCCATGTCGCCGAACGGGACGGCAACGGTCCCGGCCGGCCAGCCGGATGCCGAACGCTTCCAGTCGAAGGTTCCCTTCCCCTCGGTGTAATGCAGCGTCAGGGCACCGTTGGAGCCAAGGGTGACGAGTTCGCCGTAGCTGTAGCCGCCCTGGTCGTGGAAAGCCTGCCGACCGCCGCTCAGCGCGATGGTGCCGCCCGAGGTGTACGTGCCCCCGCCGTCGGCGGCCGTGGCGGTCAGCGTCCAGGTGTACTTGCCGTTGTACGCGTACGTACCCGAGTCCGTCTTCCCGTTCCAGTCGACGTCGATGTCGGTGCCGCTACCGGTGAGAGTGCGCACGGTCCGGCCGATGGGGTCCTTCACCCTGAAGGTCCAGGTGGCCGGCTTGGTGAGCTGCCAGGTGCTCTTCCAGGAGTCGTCCTTGGCACTCGCCAGTTCGTCGTCCATCTCGGACTCCATCGCGGCGAGCGGCTGCGTCGGGACCCCACTCTGCACGATCCGGATCATCTGGTCCTGATCGACATAGGCGATGTCGCCGCCGAACTTGTCCACCGTCCAGGTCAGCCGTCGCTGGTCCGCGATGTTCCCCGCCGGGAGGTCGGCGACGGCGCGCGCGGGCGCGGCCGTACCGGAGTGGTAGTCCGTCAGCATGAGCTTGCCGGCGCTCCGGTCGTGCTGGACGAGGTAGCCGTCGCCGACGAGCACGGGGCCCGAGGGGACGGTGATGTCCTTCTTCGCCGTCCGGTCGTACACACCCGCGGCACCGGTGGGGCCGCAGTTCCAGTAGATCCAGCGGCCGATGACCTGGAGTTCCTTGACCGTGCACGGCGCGCCGGTGGAGACGGTCTGAACCGTCTTGCCCTTCTCCAGGTCGTACGCGGTGACCACACCGTTGCCCGAGCCGGGTGCCCACAGCGCTTGGCCCCAGAGGGAGGCGGCCGTGATGGAGCGCGTCAGCCGGACGGGGTGGTGGTAGTACCCCTGCACGGCGTCGACGTACTGCTTGCCGGTCGAGGTCGCCTGGTAGACGTAGTAGCGGCCGGTGGCGTCGACGAACCTCGCGCCGGTGACGACCGGTTCCGCCGCCCCGTTGGACGAGTTCTCGTCCAGGTCGATGTGGGCGGTCAGCTTGCCCGTGCCGTCGTCCATGAAGTAGCCGACGTACGAGTTGCCGAAGGAGCGCATCGGCACGCAGCCCGAGCCGTCCGCGTCGCACGGCACGCGCTGCGCATGGCTGCCGACGGCGAAGGTGCCGGCGTACCCGCGAGTGGTCCTCTGCAGCACCGTCGAGCCGTCGGCCGAAATCCGACGGCCGATCACGAACTGATCGCCGCTCGGGGTGTTCTCCACGGTGGTCAGGAAGCCGCCCGCGTAGTCGATGCCCCACACGCCGTCGGTCTGGACGGGTGTGGGAGAGGTGTCCGCGGCGACCGGTCCCGCGGTGGTCAGCGAGCTGGCGCCCAGAGCCGCCAGGCTCGCGAGAGTGAGGGCGATCCGGCCACGCCGGGTCGCCGAAGAGCGTGCGTTCACACGCCGAGCCAAGGGTCCCTCCCCAGGGAAGCGAGAACGGCATGGTGACCGGGGCCGTTCCCCCCGACCCGGTGCACGGCCGCGCGAATCCCCCCGGCCGCACCGCTCCATGCCAAGTCGAGGGATGTTAACAACCGCCTCACAGGTAAAGGAAGCGAAAAAGTGAACGTGTGTCGCGTCTCCCCGGAAACGCGGAAGGGCCCGCACGACCTGAGTCGTGCGGGCCCTCCGCCGGTCGGTGACCCGGCGTCAGCCGTTGCGCTTCCAGCGCGGCTTGTCGTCGCGGCGGCCGAAGGAGCCGGTGCCGCGGTGGTCGTCACGACGGCCGTACGGGCGGTCGTGGGTGCCGGAGCGGAAACCGGGCCGGTCGCCCTGGCGGTCGCGGTTGAACGGGCGGTCGCTGCTGCGGTGTCCGCCGCGGTCGTCGCGCCGGTCGAACGAACGCCGGTCGTTGTCCCGGCGGAAGCCGCCGCGGTCGTCACGCCGCTCGAACGAACGCTGGTCGTTGTCCCGGCGGTCG
>NZ_JBSFJX010000030.1:30737-76504 GCF_053598275.1 Streptomyces sp. NPDC001156
CGCGGTCGAAGGGGCGACGGTCACGGTCGTTGTCCCGGCGGAAACCACCACGGTCGTCACGCCGCTCGAACGAACGGCCACCACGGTCCCCGTCCCGACGGTCGAAGCCACGGTCCCGGTCGCGGTTGAAGCCACCCCGGTCGTCCCGGCGGTCGCGGTCGAAGGGGCGACGGTCACGGTCGTTGTCCCGGCGGAAACCACCACGGTCGTCACGCCGCTCGAACGAACGGCCACCACGGTCCCCGTCCCGGCGGTCGAACCCACGGTCCCGGTCGCGGTTGAAGCCGCCCCGGTCGTCCCGGCGGTCGCGACGCTCGTACGACGACGAACCGGACGTACGCTCCCCGCGCTCGGTCACGTCGGTGCGCTCGACCCGCTCGGCGTCCTGAGCCGTCGGCTGCTCCGGAACGAAGATCTCCGCCACCGGCGCCTCGCCGGCCTCGGAAGCCGCCGGGTTCTCCGCGGCCGCCGCGATCGCCGCCTCCGGGTCCTCGCCCCGCTCGCGCGCCGCGCGGGCGAGCAGCCGGTCGGCCTCCTCGCGCAGTTCGGCCGCGCGCCGCGTGGCCCGCTCCAGCTGCTTGGCCAGCTGGGTCACCTCACGCTCGGCCTGCTGCGCGGCGGTCCCGGCGGACTCGGCCTGGAGCTCGGTCATGGACCGGGCACCGGTGATCTCGGCGACCTCGGGGTCGAACACGGCGCCGCCCTGGATGATGTGGCGCGAGGCGTCGACGCCCGCGTCCTCCATCAGCCGGAAGATCGTGCGCCGCTGGTGCGGCAGGGCGAGGGAGACCACCGTGCCCGTACGGCCGGCGCGGGCCGTACGCCCGGCACGGTGCAAATAGTCCTTGTGGTCGCCGGCGGGGTCCACGTTGAGGACGAGGTCGATGCCGTCGACGTGGATGCCGCGGGCCGCGACGTCCGTGGCGACGAGGACGTTCACGTACCCGTCCTTGAAGTCCGCCAGCGTCCGGGTGCGCGCGCCCTGGGTCATGCCGCCGTGCAGCGCGTCCGCCTTGGCACCGGCGTCACGCAGCTGTTCGGCGACCCGGTCGGCGCCGAGCTGCGTGCGCACGAAGATGATGGTCCGCCCCTTGCGGGAGGCGATGGCGGCAGTGACCGGGGCCTTGTCCTTGGGCTTCACGATGAGGATGTGGTGCGACATGGTCGTCACGGCGCCCTGGGCGGCGTCGACCTCGTGGCTCACCGGCTCGTGGAGGTAGCGCTCCACGAGAGTCTGGATCTCGTTCTCCATGGTCGCGGAGAACAGCATGCGCTGGCCGTCGGTCGGCACCTGGTCGAGCAGCTCGGTGACCTCGGGCAGGAAGCCCAGGTCAGACATCTGGTCGGCCTCGTCGAGCACCGCGATCTGCACGTCCTCGAGGGAGCAGGCACCGCGGTTGATGATGTCGCGCAGTCGGCCCGGAGTGGCGACGAGGATGTCGACGCCGCGCTCGAGGGCGTAGATCTGGTTGCCCATGGAGGTACCGCCGCAGACGACCTTCATCTTCAGCCCGAGGACGTCACCGTAGGGCTGAAGGGCGTCCGCCACCTGCATGGCGAGCTCACGCGTCGGGGTGAGGATGACCGCCCGCGGCCTCTTCTTCTCGGTGCGGCCGCCGGCCAGCGTGGCCAGGGTCGGCAGACCGAAGGAGAGGGTCTTGCCGGAGCCGGTCCGGCCACGGCCGAGGATGTCCTTGCCGGCCAGGGCGTCCGGGATGGTCGCGGCCTGGATCGGGAAGGGGACGGTGACGCCGTTCTGGGCGAGCTTGCGGACGATGCCCTCGGGGAGACCGAGGTCCCCGAAGGTGACCTCGGGAGCGGTGTCCTGGTCCTGGGTGTCCTCGGACACGACAACGTGCTCAGTACTGGCAAAAGACATGCGAAATGCGAACCTTCCGGAGTTCACGGCACGCGCCCAAACATCCGTGAAGTCGCAATCGACCGCCTCTATGCGGTCCGGCCACGGCAAGGGAGAGTACGCGCCACACGCGGCGCGTCCTGTCGGCGCCGGGCAAATGGGATCAAACGATCTACCACCATACGCACTCGCACCCGCCGAACGCAAACCAAGCATCGCGCATCCCGGGTGACACTCACCACACGGCTGGTCCGCCTCACCTGTTCGGCGGCTAAACGGCCGGAGCCCCCGGCCGGGGCGCCGGTTCGCGCTGCATCAGCTGCGTGGTCTGCTCGTGCGCCGAGGACGACGGCTCGGCGGTGGTCGGCGTCGGCGAGGGCGGATCCGGCTGGCTCGGCGGCGAGGGATCCGGCGGCGTGTCCGTGGAGCTCGGCTCCTCGTTCGTCGGTGCGGGCGGCACGCCCCCGTCACCCCCGTCGCCGTTCTTCGACGTCCCCTTGGCGGTCGGCTGGTCGCCCTTGCCCTTGGCGCCCTTCTTGGATTCCGACGCGGAAGGCGAGGCGGAGGTGCCGGACGCCGATTCGTCCTGCTCGTGCTTGCCGCCCTTGACCGCCGCCCCGCCCCGGCCTCCGCCGACGCCCTCGCCCACCACCGTCCCGCCGTCCAGCGCGCCCCCGCCGTGCCGTCCTGTGGAGTGCGACGGCGAGGGGCTGCCGGCGTCGTCCCCCACGCTCATACAGCCGGCGGCCGCGGCGACGGCCAGCGCCGTGGCGACCAGACGGACGGGTACGTAACAGGCGCGCACGGGCAGCCACCCTCCGGTAGGGGTCTCCCTGCCGGGAAGGGGCGAGGAGTCCCCCTACCCAACTCCCTTCGCCCGCGGGAGGACACGCGCCCCGCGAGGACAACGTCACGCCCCCTTGGCACCGCGGACCCAGCCGCCGTCACCCGTACCCGAGTGCGTGCAACCGGGCGTCGTCGATTCCGAAGTGGTGCGCGATCTCATGGACCACGGTCACTTCGGTCTCGGCCACCACGTCCTCGCGTGTGTCGCAGATACGCAGAGTCGGCCCCCGATAGATCGTGATCCGGTCCGGCAGCACCCCCGCGTACCACTCGCCGCGCTCGGTCAGCGGAGTCCCCTCGTACACCCCGAGCAGCTCGGGGTCGTCCGCGGACGGCTCGTCCTCCACGAACACCGCCACGTTGTCCATCAGCCGCGTCAACTCCGGCGGAATCCGGTCGAGCGCCTCGGCGACCAGTTCCTCGAACTCCTCGCGCGTCATCTCCAGCACAAGGCCATTGTCCGGTACGACACAGCCGTAGGAGAGCCGAGAACCGTGCTGCATACCGGCCGGGAAACTTGGGCATACGCGACCAATGGCCCGCGTCCCCGCCGCAGTAGTACACCGCATTCGAAGGGCGTCAGGCACGCTCGCCCGGTACTACCGCTCGCTCCGTCCCCGCCCCTCCGCCGAACTCGTCCCGCCATCAAACCCCTGGCTCCGGGCCCTCGGCATGATCGCCGTCGTCCTGCTGGGCACCTGGCTCGGCCTGCTCGTCGTGGGCAACGTGCGTGTCCCGGTGGGTCCCATGAACACCACCATGACCCTGCGCCCCTCGCTCACCGGCGGCACCAAGATCAATATCTCTCCGCTCGGGGCCCTGGAGCTGAACAGCCACAAGGCCCCCCTCCGCCTCGACGTCAACGTCGACCAGCTCGACCCGGTCCGCGCCCAGGCCCTGGTCGACCACCCGGAGCGGATCTCGGGGCTCCAGGAGGAGATCACCCACGACGTCGAACACGGCACGCTCGACCTCGCCGTACGGTCCTGCATAGCCGTGGTCGCCGGAGCGACCGCCCTCGGGCTGACCGTCTATCGCCGCCCGGGCCGCGCCCTCGCCGCCGGCGGTCTGGCGCTCGTCCTCCTCGCCGCCTCCGGGGCGACGGCCTACGCCACCTGGAACCCCAAGTCGGTGCTGGAGCCGAAGTTCTCCGGCCTGCTCTCCTCCGCCCCGTCCCTGGTCGGCAACGCGCGCAGCATCGTCACCGAATTCAACGTCTACCAAGAGGAGTTGGCCCGCCTGGTGACGAACGTGACCAAGCTGTACGACGTCACCTCCACCCTCCCGGCATACGAACCCGATCCCACGACCATCCGGGTCCTGCACGTCTCCGACATCCATCTCAACCCGGCGAGCTGGAAGATCATCGCGTCGCTGGTGGCGCAGTACAAGATCGACGTGATCGTGGACTCGGGCGACACCATGGATCACGGCACGGCGGCGGAGAACGGCTTCCTCGACCCGATCGCCGACCTGGGCGCCCCGTACATCTGGGTCCGCGGAAACCACGACTCCCGCACCACCCAGCGCTACCTGGAGCACATGAGGAACGTCCACGTCCTGGACGACGGCAAGGCCGTCACGGTCGCTGGGCTGCGCTTCGCCGGGATCGGTGATCCGCAGTTCACCCCCGACCGTTCGGTCGTGCCAGGCGGCGACCGATCCGAGGAACTGGCGGGCGCTCGTCTGGCCGCCGCCCTGAGCGATCAGAAGGCCGCCGGCACCCCCGTCGACATCGCGATCGCCCACGAGCCCACGGCGGCGCGCCAGACGGACGGCGCGGTACCCCTGGTCCTGGCCGGGCATCTGCACCACGAGGGGACGGAGATCATGCAGTACGGCACCCGGCTGCGTATCGAGGGTTCGACGGGCGGTAGCGGGCTGCGTGCGGTCGAGCACGAGTACCCGGCGCCCATCGAGGCCTCGGTCCTCTACATGGACAAGGACACCCGCCGCCTCCAGGCCTGGGACGAGATCAGGCTGGGCGGCCTCGGGCAGACGACAGCGGAAGTGGCCCGCCACCTGGCCGAGGAGAATCAGCCGGGGACAAGCCCCACGCCGGGCGCCACGCCCCCGTCCGCCACGCCCGGAGGCAGTCCCGCTGCGAGCCCGACCCGTACCGGTGCGAGCCGCACGCCCGCTGCCCCGTAAACCGTTTTGGCGAACCCTCCCCCCATCCCATATGCTTCTCACGTCCCCGACGCGCTGTGAAGCGCCCAGGCGGGCCGATAGCCCTCATCGTCTAGCGGCCTAGGACGCCGCCCTTTCAAGGCGGTAGCACGGGTTCGAATCCCGTTGGGGGCACGCACCACGGTGTGCGACACTGTCGTACGCATGCTTGGTCCTGTGGAGCAGTTTGGAGTGCTCGCCACCCTGTCAAGGTGGAGGCCGCGGGTTCAAATCCCGTCAGGACCGCTGGGGTTTCACGTGAAACCCCTTGGCTGGGTAGCTCAGTTGGTACGAGCGTCCGCCTGAAAAGCGGAAGGTCGCCGGTTCGACCCCGGCCCCAGCCACCGCCGCCCTACCAGGGCAAACACCCCCTTCGAGATCTTCCGGAGGGGGTGTTTTCGTACCAGTGACATCACCCGCTGACATCAATGCGTCACGCGAGTGCCTCGTCCAGCCGCTCCAGGGCCCGCCGCTTCTCCTCGAGCGAAGCGTGACGGTCTTTGGCGAGAGGGGGGCCGTCCTTGGCGTAGCTGGGACTGTCCGGTTGATCAGGAGGGTCGTGGGCTACGGGAACGCGTGGACGCGGCATGCGGCGGGTGTCATGATCACGGTGCACGTCGGGCGCGGTCCGACGTGCCGGGAGGGACCATGAGGCTTCTCTTCGCCATAGCAACTGTTCTGCTGGCGTTGCTCTTCGCCGCCTCCGGCGTAGCGGGGATCAGGCGAGGCTGGGTGCTACCTATGAACCGGGGTCGAGTTCGCAGGGTTCGCCTCTACGGCTGGGGTCAGTTGGTGGCTGCCTTCGGCCTGTGCTTGCAGGGGGTCTTCGGGTGGGTGATCAGCAATCCCGGCATCCGGCCGTTGGGGACTCTGTTCGGCAGCGGGCTTCTGCTGACCGGCGTCATCCTGATGGGAATAAGCCAGAGCGCGGCTGGTAATCGACAGGCCAGCGGCACGCCCTGGCCGTGGAATTGGTTGCGCTTGGTCACGGCCTTGCGGATGTTCAAGGTGGTGTTCTCCTGCGCGATGGGCCCGGCGTGGTGGTGGTGCTCGTTGTGGGTGGCCTTGAGTCGTGGTCCTGTACTTCCATGGCACTCGCCAGGTCAAAGAGTTCACCGTTCGGCTCGATGGCGATGCGGGCAACGAGGATTGGCGAGTTCTGATGAAGTCGACCGACTTCAAGGACGCCACCCAGGCTCCCAACTGGGCGCCGAAGGCGCCGGGAGGAACCGGCTCGAGGATGGAGAACACCTGATCGTACGAGCACCCGAAGCCCCCGTCCTCCGGAACGAGCCAGAGGGCCGGGGGCTCGTCATCTCCCGCATCACAGCGCCTAGCGGGCCCTGGTTCGCGATAGCGCCCATCAGGGCAAAGTCCCCTCCGAAGATCTTCGGAGGGGACTTTTTCGTGTCCGTGACATCACCCAGTGATATCAACGCATTACGTGAGTGCCTCGTCCAGTCGGTCCAGGGCCCGGCGCTTTTCGTCGAGTGACGGGGGTCCATCCTCACCTCGCTCAGGGGGTCGCTCCTGGTTTTTCAGTAGGTCGGCGCCCCCGTACGGCCTGCTGGCGCGACGTGCTCACGCACCGTGACGCTGCTGGAGTTCTGACTTGCATGGCCTGGTTGCCTGCGCTGCGATGGAAGAAGAGGCGAGCATACGGCCCTCGACGTTTATCGATCTTTCCTTGCGGGGCGCAGACGGTGAGAGACGGGTGACAGCTCACGGGAGCGGACAGCCTCCGACACCCCAGCCTGACCTGGGCGGCCAGTTGGAGCAGATCGCTGATCAGCTGGTCTCGCTCGCCCGTGTGCAGGAGCGGCTGCACAGTTTGTACGAAGTAGCTCTCAGCCGCGACGTGGATCTGCGGGCTGTGTTGCGGACGATCGTGACGACCGCCATGGATCTCGTCGGCGCGCGGTACGGCGCGTTGGGTGTGCTGGACACGGACGGGGAGGGAAACGGCGGACTTCCCGAGCTCATCGGGGTCGGGCTGAGCGAGAAACAGCGCGCGGATATCGAAGGGCTTCATTCCCCCGAAGGGCGCGGGTTGCTGGGGCATCTGATCCACGCCTCTGTGCCGCTGCGCGTGGACAACATCTCGGAGCACCCGGACTCGGCCGGCTTTCCTCCCGGCCACCCGGAGATGCGCACGCTGCTCGGAGTGCCGATCCACATTCGCGGTCAGATCTACGGCAGCTTGTACATCGCTGATCGTCTCGACGGATGCCCCTTCAACGCCCAGGACGAAACCATGGTCGTTGCTCTTGCGGGCGCAGCCGGCCTGGCCATCGACGACGCTCGCCTGTTCCGCCAACTCCGGGATGATGCGGAGGAGTTCCAGCGGCTGCTGGTCCCGCGTCTGCCGGACCTGAGCCCCTTTGAGGCTGCTGCGGTCTATCGTCCCGCCCCTTCGCCGGGCCTTCTCGGCGGTGACTGGTACGACGCGCTCCTGGTGTGCGAAGACACCTGCGTGGCCGTCATTGGTGACGTTCTCGGGCATGACGTCCCTGCAGCTGCCGCCATGTCGCACGCAGCAATCCATCGACACCGGGTTGCAACGTCTTCTCGCCCTCGCTGCGGAATGTGCGCAGATGCCACTGCGCACATTCGTACAGGCCTTGTCCGATCGCCATCCCAGCGACGGACACGACGACCTCGCCGTCCTCGCCCTGCGGCCTCCAGCGTCGGCCTGATCATCGCGCGGCGCGGTCACTACTTCTTGAATTTTTGAGCCAACCCGTAGCCCCAGGGCCTGTCGGTAAGGCACTTCAACGCAGCAGACGAAGGGGCTGAGCGGGATCGCCGGCGCCGCACTGCACACTGGGCCGAGCGACGCAAACGCATAGCGGGTGCCACACGTGCGGTGGTGTCGCTGGTTCGGGTGCGCGACGTCTCATGGCGCCCCGGCATCACGCCTCGGCCCGTTGGGTGATGGCTGCCTCGGTGCGGTCTCCCAGGAACTCGTACCACCGGCGTTCCAGGCAGACGTAGCGCACATCCGCTTCGACGAGGCTGAGGAAACCCGACACAGTCTCGGAGAGACGTTGCTGTAGCCCCGGGTCGGCCAGGGTTCCGTCTTCGGCGAAGGCCTGGTAGCTGTCAGCGAGGCTGAACATGTCCGGGTAGACCCGGGTGCCCAGGTGTTCCAGGGGAATCCTCAGGGTCCACAGCCCGCGGTTGCCGCCGACCAGGGACGGCGAGGCGGAGACGAGCATCGCGTGCTTGGTCTTGAACGGCTGGGGCCGGACACGGGAAACCCAGTCGATCGCGTTCTTCAGCACTCCCGGCACGGAGGCGTTGTACTCCGGCGAGGAGATGACGAAGGCGTCGCTCTGCTCCAGCCGGTCGCGCAGGGCCAGGGCGCCGGGCGGCAGCCCTTCGGTGGCCTCCACGTCGCCGTCGTACAAGGGCATGTCGAAGTCGCGCATGGCGGCGAGGTCGACGGTGGCACCGGTGTCGGAGACGAGCCGGGCCACGAGGGCGGCGAGGCGGGCGTTGGCCGAATCGGCTCGCAGTGCCGCGCCGAAGACCAGGACCCGGAGCGGGCCGGGAGATGTGTCCGTGGGCATGGGGCGGTCCTTCCGTCGTGGGCACGCGCCTCCAGTGGGGCGCCACACTGACCAGTGTGATTCCGGGAGAGCCGCGGTGCGACAGGGCCGGAACCGACAGCCCGGAGCCGGCCGGGTCGATGATTCGGCGCCCGCTCGGGGTCGGCGGGGCACCAGGGCAAGGCAAAGTCCCCTCCGAAGATTTTCGGAGGGGACTCTTTCGTGTCCGTGGCATCACCCGGTGGCATCAACGCGTCGCGGACGTGCCGCGCTCGGCCGGTCCAGGGTCCGCCTCGTCCCCGCCTACTGCATCACTTGCAGGTGGGGGTGGTCGAAGGACTCCGGGCACAGGTAGATCTGCATCGTGTAGCCGCGGCCGATGTTGATCATCGTGGGTTCGTGGGAGTGCGGGTAGAGCGGTCGTTCGCTCTGGGGTGGTTCTTCCTGGGGGCACCAGCTTCCCGTGCCCCCGTCCCATTCGGAGCTGTCCACCGTCAGGAGGGGCTGCATCGTGCTGCCGCATTCTTCGCAGAGCATCGGCCAGGGGTCGCAGAAACTCCAGTTGCCCCACCCGCCGAGCTTCCATCCGGGAGCGACAGCGAGGTCGAACTGGTAGCCGTACGGGCGGCCCTCCTCCCAGGAATGGATTCGTTTGCGAAGGTCCGCCTCGAGCTCGTGCGGGGCCGGGTACTCGCGGACCGGCTCGGGGTGGAGGAGACACGGTTCCGGCAGGGCCTCGTCGCCGCTGACCACGGCCGGCGGAGGGGCGTCCCGCACCGCGCTCACCGTGTCGGCCAGGCGCCAGCGCAGCTGCACCCCGGGCATGCAGTCCTCGCCGTGGTCGAAGGAGCACCAAAGCACCTGGAGCAGGTCGGTGCCGGGCGGGCGGGGCAGCGACGGAACGTCGCGGGCATACAGCTGCAGCACGGGCAGCAAGGGGACAGGACCGTCGACAGGCAACCGCACACCTGTGAAGCCCATGCCGTTCACAAAGGCACGCTCGTCCGGGGTGAGGAAATCGGTGTTCGGTGTCCGAGGGCGTGCCCAGCCCTCGGTCAGAATGCGGCGCCGTTTCCGAAGGTCGTCCGGGGTGTGGCCGACCAGCCAGGGGCCCGTGTGTTCCGGGCACGTCGGCCATGGTTCTCCGACAGGCCACAGCAGCGGTCCGCCGACCGAGCTGTCGGCCGGCGTCGGGGCACCAGGCCGCGGATGCAGACGGACGGCGGTACGCGCAAGCGGCGCCAACTCCGGGAAAACCGCGGCGACATCAACGGGACGGGGCGGTGTGGTACGGGACATGACGTGAGGCTAGCGGCCGGGTCCGACATCGCCGTTCCTTCTGCAATCGGCGGTCCCAGATCCCGCGCGCGGCGGGCGGAACGGCCCGCAGACCGCGGGTTGGGGCCGGACGCCGGCGCCGACCCGGCTCCCGTCCGCGGCCTCGGGTCAGCCGTGCTCGGCGAAGGCCGCGGTGACGGCCTCGCGATCGGCACCGCCGGCCAGCAGGAGCCGAAGGAGGATCCGGGCCTTGTAAGGATCGAGGAGGCCGCCGTTGATGAGGCCGCGGCGTTGCAGGTCGGCCTCCGAGCCGATGGCTCCATAGGTGTGCCGCAGAACGGACCCGCCGCCGGTGCGGGAGGTGAGCACCACGGGCATGCGTTCGGCCAGAGTTCCCAGAAGATCGGCGAGTTTGCTCGGGACGTGCCCGACGCCGAAGCCGCCGATGACCAGTCCGTGACTCGCCGCGGCGACGGCGGCGAGGGTGTCCGTGTCGTCGTCGAGGGTGACGGTGTGCAGCGCGACTCGAGTGTTGTCCAGCGCGTCAGGCCGCGGGTACGGGGCGCGGAGGCGTACGGGAGCAGTGAGTATTCGGGTGTGGCCTTCGATGACGTGGCCGATCGGGCCGGTGTTGGGGGAGGCGAATGTGGCGGTGCTCGTGCTGTGGGTCTTGCGCACCCAGCGGGCTGCGTGGATCTCGTCGTTGAAGACGACCAGTGCCCCCAGGCCGCGGGCGGCGGGCGAGACAGCGGTGCGGGCGGCGGCGAGCAGGTTCGCAGGGCCGTCGGGTCCCGCGAGTGTCGGGTTGCGCATGGCTCCGGTCAGCACGAACGGCTCGGCGTGCGGCCAGACCAGGTCGGCAAGGAAGGCGGTCTCCTCCAGAGTGTCGGTTCCCTGGGTGACCACCACCCCGCAGGCCCCGGCCTTCACCGCCTGTGACGCGGAATCCACCAGGTCCAGGATGTGCGCGAAGGTCAGATTCGCGCTGGGGACGGCTTCGATGTCATGGATGTCCAGGGGCATTCCGAGTCGGGCGAGTCCGGGCACGGCCGCGGTGAGGTCCGCTCCGTTCAACCGGCTGACGACACCTTCGACGCCCGGGGTGTGGCCCGCCATCGAGATCGTGCCGCCGAGCGTGAACAGTGCAACGCCCATCCCCTGTGCCTCTCGCTCGTATGCAGGCAACGACGGAACGCTGCCCTCGGTTGCCCTCGGGAGTGGATCACGTCTGCCGATCCTCTGCCAAGGCGCCTTCTCGATTGCTTGCGCAGGTCGGGTGGGCAAGGGCCGGACACCTCGTAGCCCGCCACACTCCAGAACGATGTGGCACCGGTCCTCCGATCCTCTGGCCAGGACCACACTCCGGCACGACGGCGGCGACAGCGACAGCGACGCCGGGCCGTGTCAGACGTGCGCGAGGAGGCGCTCCAGCGGCCGGGGAACGCGCTCGAGGTCCAGGTGCGCGACCAGCGCCTGTGCGTAGAGCGCCTTGCGCCCGCTGTGGGTGCCCATGAAGCGCCGCAACTGGTGCTCCACGGGTCGTTCCCGCTGTGCGGGCTGGCCCTGGAAGGTGTGGAAGGGGCGCATCTCGCCCTGAGCCTCGATCACCTGCTGCACCCCCTCGGCCCCGAGAGCGCGGATCAGCTCGTCCTCCAGGTCGGCGACGCACACATGGAACCCGAGTGTCTCCAGTCCGGCGTGCGTGAGACCGGACCCGAGCCCGACCCGCTCCAGATGACGCCGGAAATGCCGCTCTTCGCCGATGTCGCAGAGACCGGCCAGCGGGAGGCCGAGTCCCGGAGGACCGCACACGTCGAGGAAACGCCCGATGCTCGTCGCACCTCCGAGCGGTACCACCGCGACGCCCTCCGCACCGAGGTCGCGGCCGTGGCGCGTGGCCAGCGCTTCGAGCGCGACCTGGTCGCTGCTCCCCTCGACGAGCACGATCGTCCGCACGCGGCCGGCCAGTTCCCGCGCCACCGTGGCGGCCGCCTCCGCCCTCGCTCCGCCGGCCGCCCACGCGACCAGCGCCCGGCGGAATCGCCTCAACTCGTCCACGAGACCTCGCCTCCCGACGCGATCCTGACACGGCCGAGATCCCGTACGCATGCACGTTTTTCCGGGGCGAGGATCCGAGAAATCGAGGGAAGTGCGGCTGCGCGTGAGCGGTCAGGCTCGGGCGGGCTGGTCGAGGGGGACGCACTCGCACGTCGGCATGATCACTGTGTCCGGCGGCCACCCGGACTACCTCCATGCGGCGCAACTCCAAGATCCAGAAGCAGCGAGACGAACAAAAGGGCTGGCGCGGCCCCGCCCACCTGGCAGTAGCCTGCGGGCCAACCCAGAGAGGCGGACCCGATGGGCTTCGACGCAGAACGATCGGCGCGCATCGCTGCGATGCGGGAAACCGCCCGGCCCGTCTGGGAGGCAAGTGGCGACACAGACGTCCTGCAGCAGTTCCTCAAGGACAACGGGTGCCATGGAGTGGAAGCGGTGTTCGTCACCATGGGCCTGTTGAACTGCGATCTTGCCGAAGCCCAACGGGCCTTCTTCAGCGCCCCGTGCCGCGACGCCGAACTCCGGTTCCAGAACGACTTCCTGGACCTGCTCTCCAGGGCCGCCGACGACACCTGCCAGCACCGGCGGACGGCGGCGCATTGACTGGGCCATCAAGACTCCACCGACCTCGGAGTACGGTGCGCGTGGCCAGGCCCGCCACACCGGCCACATGACTCCGTGCAGCGTGCGCAAGGGCGCCGGCGGTTCCGACGACCAGCAGACCGCACCCTCAACAGATCCCGCCCCCAAGGCATATGAGATCCCCGCGCGTCATGCCGATCACGTGATCGAGTCGGCTGACCGCCTCGGCGAATGTGCTTGGCATGTCCCGGCTCTGACGCTACGTTCTGGCGCGTCGGGGCAGAGTCAGCCGTGCGGGTGGGGAGAACATGGGCGGGGACCGGACGAAGGTCATGGGGGACGTCGAGCTCGAGAAGGACCGGGCTCGCTTCGGGCTCCTCGCGGTGATCGTCAGCAATCTCGCGATCGCCGGTGTCGCGATCTTCGGGGTGTGGCGCCTGAACGGCGACACGTCCGTCATCGTCGGCGTCCTCACTGCGGCCTTCACCGCCGTCAGCAGCATGACCACGGCGTATCTGGGCATCAAGGCCGTCTCCAACACCGCGAAGTCGATGGTCCAGGAGCGGACCGCCCAGCCCCACCCGACGCCCCCGACGCCCCCGGCACCCCAGCAGCCGGCCTCGGTGCCTCAGCAGTCGGGCGACCACTGAGCCGACGGGGGCACGACGGCCACGCCCCGTCCCCGTCCCCGTAGAAATCGCACGCACGGTCGGGCGAAACGCGGCGCCGAACCGCCGGAGACAAATCGTTAGCCACGAATTTCGCCGAGGTGAGATCCTGGATCGCGTATGTCTACGCATCCCGCCCCCGCCCTCGGCACCCTTGCCCCCCGCCTGACCGAGCTGTCCCTGCGCGACGCGCACCGGCTCGGCCGCAGGCTCGAAGGCGCGCGCAAGATCCGCAAGCCCGAGGCCAGGGCCGCCGTACTCGCCGAGATCGAGGCGGAGGTCGCCAAGGCCGAGGGCCGGATGACCGAGCGCACCGCCCGTGTCCCCGCCGTCAGCTACCCCGAGCAGCTCCCGGTCAGCCAGAAGAAGGACGACATCGCCGCCGCCATCCGCGACCACCAGGTCGTGATCGTGGCCGGTGAGACGGGGTCCGGCAAGACGACCCAGATCCCGAAGATCTGTCTGGAGCTCGGCCGGGGCGTGCGCGGCATGATCGGCCATACCCAGCCCCGCCGGATCGCCGCCCGTACCGTCGCGGAGCGAGTGGCGGAGGAGATGGACACGCCGCTCGGCGAGGCCGTCGGCTGGAAGGTCCGGTTCACCGACCAGGTGAACCCGGACGCCACCTTCATCAAGCTGATGACGGACGGCATCCTGCTCGCCGAGATCCAGACGGACCGCGAGCTGCGCGCCTACGACACGATCATCATCGACGAGGCCCACGAACGGTCTCTCAACATCGACTTCCTGCTGGGCTACCTCGCCCAGCTCCTGCCCAGGCGCCCGGACCTCAAGGTCGTCATCACCTCGGCCACGATCGACCCCGAGCGCTTCTCCCGGCACTTCGGCGACGCGCCGATCATCGAGGTCAGCGGGCGGACCTATCCCGTCGAGGTGCGCTACCGGCCGCTCCTCGAAGAGGAGTCCGACGACGCCGACCGCGATCAGATCACCGCGATCACGGACGCTGTGGAGGAGCTGATGGCCGAGGGCCAGGGCGACATCCTGGTCTTCCTCTCCGGTGAACGCGAGATCCGCGACACGGCGGACGCGCTGACCAAGAAGCAGTACAGGTTCACCGAGATCCTGCCCCTGTACGCCCGGCTCTCCCACGCCGAGCAGCACCGTGTGTTCCAGCCGCACACGGGCCGCAGGATCGTCCTCGCCACGAACGTGGCCGAGACCTCCCTCACCGTCCCGGGCATCAAGTACGTCATCGATCCGGGCTTCGCGCGCATCTCCCGCTACAGCCACCGCACCAAGGTCCAGCGCCTGCCCATCGAGCCGATCTCGCAGGCGAGCGCCAACCAGCGCAAGGGCCGCTGCGGCCGTACGTCGGACGGCATCTGCATCCGGCTGTACGGCGAGGAGGACTTCGAGGCCCGGCCGGAGTTCACCGACGCCGAGATCCTGCGGACGAACCTCGCTTCCGTCATCCTCCAGATGACCGCGGCCGGTCTCGGCGACATCGAGAAGTTCCCCTTCATCGACCCGCCGGACCATCGCAACATCCGCGACGGCGTCCAGCTCCTACAGGAACTGAGCGCGCTGGACCCGGCCCAGAAGGACCCGCGCAAGCGCCTCACCGACACCGGCCGCAAGCTCGCCCAGCTGCCCGTCGACCCGCGCCTCGCCCGCATGGTCCTGGAGGCGGACAAGAACGGCTGTGTCCGCGAGGTCATGGTCATCGCCGCGGCCCTGTCCATCCAGGACCCGCGTGAGCGGCCCGCCGACAAGCAGGCCCAGGCCGACCAGCAGCACGCCCGCTTCCGGGACGAGACGAGCGACTTCCTCGCCTACCTCAATCTGTGGCGCTACATCCGCGAGCAGCAGAAGGAGCGGGGCTCGTCGTCGTTCCGCCGGATGTGCAAGCAGGAGTACCTGAACTTCCTGCGCATCCGCGAATGGCAGGACATCTACACACAGCTGCGCACGGTCGCCAAGCAGATGGACATCCATCTCAACGAGGAGGAGGCCCCCGGCGACCGTGTCCATGTCTCGCTGCTCGCCGGCCTCCTCTCCCATATCGGGATGAAGGACGTGAAGGAGTCCAAGGACTCCGCGCCCGGCGTCCGCAGGGACGGCGGACGGAACGAGTACATCGGCGCCCGCAACGCCAAGTTCGCGATCTTCCCGGGCTCGTCCCTGTTCAAGAAGCCCCCGCGCTTCGTGATGTCCGCCGAGCTCGTCGAGACGTCGCGTCTGTGGGCGCGGGTCAACGCGAAGATCGAGCCGGAGTGGGTGGAGCCGCTGGCCGGTCACCTCCTCAAGCGGACCTACAGCGAACCGCACTGGGAGAAGGACCAGGCGGCGGTGATGGCGTACGAGAAGGTCACGCTGTACGGCGTACCGATCGTCGCCCAGCGCAAGGTGAACTACGGCCGCGTCGATCCCGAGGCCAGCCGCGAGCTGTTCATCCGCAACGCGCTGGTGGAGGGCGACTGGCGCACGCACCACAAGTTCTTCGCCGACAACCGCAGGCTCCTCACCGAGGTCGAGGACCTGGAGCACCGCGCGCGGCGCCGGGACATCCTGGTCGACGACGAGACGCTCTTCGACTTCTACGACCAGCGGGTGCCCGAACACGTCGTCTCCGGCGCGCACTTTGACTCCTGGTGGAAGCGCAAACGGCAGGAGCAGCCCGACTTCCTCGACTTCGAGCGCGAGATGCTCATCAACGAGAAGGCGGGCGCGGTCACCAAGGACGACTACCCCGACTCCTGGCTCCAGGGCCGGCTGAAGTTCAGGGTCACCTACCAGTTCGAACCGGGTGCGGACGCCGACGGCGTGACCGTCCACATCCCGTTGCAGGTTCTCAACCAGGTGACGGACGATGGCTTCGACTGGCAGATCCCCGGCCTGCGCGAGGACGTGGTCACCGAGCTGATCCGGTCCCTTCCGAAGCCCATCCGCCGCAACTACGTCCCCGCGCCGAACTATGCGAAGGCGTTCCTGGAGAAGGCGTCCCCGGACGGGGCCGGCCGGACGCAGCCGCAGGAGCCGCTGACCGTGACCATGGCGCGTGAGCTGAAGCGCATGGTCGGTGTGCCCTTCGAGGCCGAGGACTTCGACTGGTCCAAGGTGCCCGACCACCTCAAGATAACTTTCCGGATCGTCGACGAGCGGCGCCGCAAGCTCGACGAGGACAAGGACCTTCAGGCGCTGAAGCTCCGGCTGAAGCCGAAGGCCCGCAAGGCCCTCTCGCAGGCCGCGGCGGCCACGGCCGAGCGGCAGGGCGGTGAGTCCCTGGAGCGTACGGGCCTCACGGACTGGACGATCGGCACGCTCACCCGTGTCTTCGAGACCCGTCGCGCCGGGCAGCCGGTCAAGGCGTACCCCGCGCTGGTCGACGACGGCGACACGGTCTCCGTACGCCTCTTCGACACGGAGGACGAGCAGGCGCAGGCGATGTGGAAGGGCACGCGGCGCCTGATCCTGCGGAACATCCCGGTGAACCCGGCGAAGTTCGCGTCCGAGAAGCTGACCAACCAGCAGAAGCTCGGACTGTCCGCCAACCCGCACGGCTCGATCCAGGCCCTCTTCGACGACTGCGCGATGGCGGCCGCCGACAAGCTGATCGGGGACTTCGGGGGGCCGGCGTGGGACGAGGAGTCGTACCGGAAGCTGTACGACAAGGTGCGCGCGGAGATCGTCGACACCACGGTCCGTACGGTCGGGCAGGTGCAGCAGGTGCTGGCCGCCTGGCAGGCCTGTGAACGCCGCCTGAAGGCCGTACGCAGCCCTGCGCTGCTGCCGAACCTGGCGGATGTGCGGGCGCAGCTGGACGCCCTCGTGAAGCCCGGCTTCGTCACCGAGGTGGGCATCCGGCGGCAGCCCGACCTGATGCGCTACCTGGTCGCCGCGGACCGCCGGTTGCAGCAGATGCCGACCAACGTCCAGCGGGACACGACGCGTATGGCGAAGGTGCAGGAGATGCGGGACGAGTACGCGTGGCTGCTCGAGCAGCTGCCGCAGGGCCGGCCCGTCCCCTCCTCGGTGCTGGAGATCCGCTGGATGATCGAGGAGCTCCGGGTCAGCTACTTCGCGCACGCGCTGGGCACTGCGTACCCGGTCTCCGACAAGCGCATCGTGAAGGCGATCGACGCCGCGGCGCCGTGACGGCGCGGTGACGCGGGGTGAGTTCGACCAGGGGCTCACCCTCCTGTACAGTTCTTTTTCGCAGCGCACCGCAAGGAAGAGCGCCGCGAAACCTGGTCCTGTGGAGCAGTTTGGAGTGCTCGCCACCCTGTCAAGGTGGAGGCCGCGGGTTCAAATCCCGTCAGGACCGCCCGATGAAAGGCCTCGTGTCGTCAGATACGGGGCCTTTCGCATGCCCGCCGTCGGCCGGCCGCCTTCGCGGGGAGGGGCCGGGCACGATGGCATGGGCCTCAAGCGCTCGGCCGGGAACGCCCGCCGGTGCCCGACTCCGGCCCGGCCCGGAGAGGGCTCCGCGGCGGTGGCACGGACGGGCGGCACGCGGCTCTGAGCCCTCGTCAGAGCCGCCGTTGCCGAGCGCCTGCGGGCCTGCGCGTGTTCCAGAGTGTCTTGACGGCGTCACATTCCACCGGTACCCAGAAAACAGGGACCCCGGTTGCCCGGGCCCAGGGGGAGGTGGCGTATGGCGGCGTCCGCTCGGCACGAGACGCGTGCCTTACTCCGTGCCCATCTGTCCGCCGCGGCCGGCTATCGCCATCTGACGCGGCACTGCCCGGTCTGCCATCAGCTCCTGCGCCTGGCGATGGAACCCGCCCAGCGCGGCGAGGAAGACCCTGAGGCGACCGCCGAGGACGACACACCCTCCACAGTGTGAGCCGCGCCCGCCGGGCACCCGCGGGACACGGTGACGCGACTGCCGAGCGGAAGGTTCGAAGCAGCTGCGGGTGGGCACTTCTGGACGTACGGTCCGCTCAACGCACCTTCCGGACTGCTGTGTTCCATTAGCAAAGAGACCGTGATCGCAACAAGGACCCGGGCATGTGACGGGAGTCACCGCATGAGTTTTGTGAGGTGCGGTACTTACTCCCCTCCTACAATGAGTCAATTTAATATGTGCAATTGCACTGCTCTCGGAGGTCCTCCACAGCGGATCCGACACCCCTCCCCGGACGCCGACAAGGGCGCCCACAGAGGGGTCCCGGGCGCCCTGACAAGGGCACAAAAAAGATCGCGCTGGACTCGGCGGAGTCCAGCGCGATAGACGACGCACCCTTGGCGTGCCTCTACTGACCTTGGGCGAGGGCGCTGTTGGGGCAGCACCCGCGTCGCTTGGAGCTGCGGTTCGGACGTCGCGGCAGATTGGGGGACCTGCCGATATGTCCGGCTATTCGGCTGTTCAGGCCTCGCTGCGCTGCTGCGGGATGCCCGCGAGCAGCGCGCGGACCTCGGCCTCGCGGTAGCGGCGGTGCCCGCCGAGCGTACGGATCGAAGTGAGCTTGCCGGCCTTCGCCCACCGCGTGACCGTCTTGGGGTCGACGCGGAACATCGTGGCGACCTCAGCCGGGGTCAGCAGCGGCTCGGCATCAGGGGTGCGAGCGGTCATGAGCGGCCTCCTCGGGAGAACCGAACCTTCGGTTCTTTCCTCTAAATTCTGCACCTTGACCCGCGTTGCCCGAAATGGCGGACGCGAGTCGAGTCGGTTATAGGACGAACGGCTTGTCCTCGGCACTACAACTACACCATCCGTCCAGCCGCGTCGGCCAAACCGATGGAATTGCCCTCCCAGGTGTTCATCAGCGACGGAAGCCGATGGACCATGCCATAGCGGACAGTCACGCCACTGTGACGATCAGTCACAGGACGATCAGGAGTCACCAGACCCCCCAAAGAGTGCAATGCTGAACTTCCGCCCATAAGTGGACAGAGGGAACCTCCCCCGGGCTCCTTGTCCTATTTTGGCATGAGGAGGGCCGTAAGGCGCAAGGTCCTTGTAAGTGCCGTCCGTCACGCTTGACGGCAAAAGCCCGGATCGAGACCTACGCCCCCGCTGCTGACGTGCGGTACGTCAACCATGGGCCAAGGGTTGGCACTTCACCATGTCTTGCGAGTCACAATTCGCGCACCGGTTCGCCGAGGTTCCGGCCGGAACGCCGCCCCTCAGTTCGCCGAGCGGCGGTCCCGTACGGCCCGCCAGCGTTCCACCAGCCGCCCGTAGGCCTCCCCGGCCGTGGGCCCGTCCCCCAGTCGCAGGGCCTCGATCCCCTCGGCGACGTCCGCCGCCGAATGGTCCCCGTCCAGCTCGGCGGCCGGCAGGACATGGACGAGCCCGCCGTAGTCCAGCTCGACCAGCGAACGCGGGTGGAACTCCTCCAGCCACCGGCCCACATCGACCAGGCCGTCGATCAGCGGCCCCTCGTCGATGGCCTCCTTGAGGGTCCGCAGTGCCCGTGCGGTGCGCCGCCGGGCCTGCACCATCGGCGTGCGGTAGCGCAGCATCGGCGGGACCTCGCCGGTCCCCTTCTCGTATCTGCGCTCGTCGTCCGAGACCAGGACGAACCAGTTCAGCGGCACCTGCCAGGTTGCGGTACGGATCCAGGGGCGGGCGTCCGGGTTGTCCTCCAGCCAGCGCTCGTAGTCCTGCGTGGCCTGACGGCGCACGACGGGCGGCAGGACCGCGTCCAGGACCGGGCCGGGCAGCTCCTCCGCCAGCTCCCCGAGCGCCTGCCAGCCGCGCAGCCGGGTGCGCCACGGGCAGATGTACGGCGCCCCGTCGACCTCGGTCACGAAGGCGTCGCCGCTCTCGTGCACCGGCACCGGCACCGGCGGGGTGGGCAGCAAATCGGCCAGGGAGCGCCGCAGTTCGTCCTGGTACGAGGGGCGGTCGGGGCGCCGGGCGTAGCGCTCCCACTGACCGCGCTCCGGCTCCGGGAAGGCGGCCAGCGGTTCGTACACGCGCAAGTAGGACGCGTACGGGACGATCACCGAGGACACCTTGGGCACGCCTGCTCCCTCCCCATCGGACCTGACCCGAAACCCGGCCGGGCGGCACCCGGCGGGTGTGGAAAACCATTGCAAATCGTCCCACGAACCCGTCCGGGCGTACTCCGAGGGAGGTGATCCAGAGCACTGCGAGGTTCGCGGGCGCCTCCACGCTCTACGCTCATGCCACGGGCCCCGCCACCCGCACGGGACCCACTCCTCAACCGCCGCTACCCACTCGGGAGTCACCACCGTGACCGACGTAACCGACGGCGTCCTGCACACCCTGTTCCACTCGGATCAAGGGGGTCATGAGCAGGTCGTGCTCTGCCAGGACCGGGCCACCGGCCTCAAAGCCGTCATCGCGATCCACTCCACCGCCCTGGGCCCCGCCCTCGGCGGCACCCGCTTCTACCCGTACGCGACGGAGGAGGCAGCCGTCGCCGACGCGCTGAACCTCGCGCGCGGGATGTCGTACAAGAACGCCATGGCCGGTCTCGACCACGGCGGCGGCAAGGCCGTGATCATCGGTGACCCCGAGCGGATCAAGACCGAGGAGCTGCTGCTGGCGTACGGCCGCTTCGTGGCCTCGCTCGGTGGGCGGTACGTCACCGCCTGTGATGTCGGCACCTATGTCGCCGACATGGATGTGGTCGCGCGGGTGTGCCCGTGGACCACCGGTCGCTCCCCGGAGAACGGCGGTGCGGGTGACTCGTCCGTGCTGACCGCCTATGGCGTGTTCCAGGGCATGCGGGCCTCCGCCCAGCACCAGTGGGGCGACCCCACCCTGCGCGGCCGCAAGGTCGGCGTCGCGGGCGTCGGCAAGGTCGGGCACTACCTGGTCCAGCACCTGCTGGAGGACGGTGCCGAGGTCGTGATCACGGACGTGCGGCCGGACGCCGTGCGCCGGGTCACCGACGCGCACCCCGAGGTCTCCGTCGCGGCCGACACCGATGCCCTCATCCGCACCGAGGGCCTCGACATCTACGCACCCTGCGCCCTCGGCGGGGCGCTGAACGACGACTCCGTGCCGGTACTGACGGCGAAGGTGGTGTGCGGCGCGGCCAACAACCAGCTCGCGCACCCGGGCGTGGAGAAGGACCTCGCCGACCGCGGGATCCTCTACGCGCCGGACTACGTCGTCAACGCCGGCGGTGTCATCCAGGTCGCCGACGAACTGCACGGCTTCGACTTCGACCGGTGCAAGGCCAAGGCGTCGAAGATCTTCGACACCACGCTCGCCATATTCGCACGCGCGAAGGAAGACGGTATTCCGCCGGCCGCGGCGGCCGACCGGATCGCGGAGCAGCGGATGGCGGAGGCGCGCAGGCCGGGCCTCGGCGGGGAGGCCACGCAGGTTTGAGCGGTACCCGCCGATGGGAGGTTGGAGAGAACTCTCACTCTTATCGGCGGGTCGTCCGCCAATAAGTGGTTAAAATCGGCCGTGACCAGCGAGGACGGGGCGCCTCGCAGGTTCTGTGCACACGCCCGTCCTGCGGGCGACGTACCGTATGGGCGTGGGCTCAGGTACCGTGGAAGCCCTACGGACCGGTCTCTCCACGGAGAGCCCGTTCCGGTTCATGAACGCGTGTCAAGACTCTGGGGCCGTCGAGCCCCGTCGTTGAGGGGGTCGAGCCATGGGGCGCGGCCGGGCCAAGGCCAAGCAGACGAAGGTCGCCCGCCAGCTGAAGTACAACAGCGGTGGGACGGACCTCTCACGCCTGGCTGAGGAGCTGGGCGCATCGACGTCGAACACGTCGCCGAACGGCGACCGATTCGAGGAAGATGAGCACGACGACGAACTGTACGCACGGTACGCGGACCTTTACGCGGACGATGACGAGGACGAGGACGACGAGTCCTCGCAACACCGTCGCGGCGCTTGACCCTGCACTGAGTTCCCACCCGGTCCGTGGCCCAGCCACGGACCGGGTTCTGTGCTGTCCGTGAGGACTCAGCCCGCGTAGTCACCTACCAGGGCCGCGCCCGTCGCGTGGTCACCCCGGTCGGTGATCTCGCCAGCGACCCATGCGTCCACGCCGCGGTCCGCCAATGCGGAGAGCGCGACGTCCACCGACTGCTCGGGGACGATCGCGATCATGCCCACGCCCATGTTCAGGGTCTTCTCCAGCTCCAGCCGTTCGACATCGCCGCTCTTCCCGACGAGGTCGAACACGGGTGCAGGGGTCCAGGTGGAACGGTCGACCACGGCGTGCAGGCCGTCCGGGATCACACGGGCCAGGTTGGCGGCGAGTCCGCCGCCGGTGATGTGACTGAACGCATGCACCTCGGCGGTACGGGTGAGCGCCAGGCAGTCCAGCGAGTAGATCTTCGTGGGCTCGAGCAGCTCCTCGCCGAGGGTGCGGCCGAACTCCTCGATGTGCTGGTCAAGGCCAAGCTTCGTCCGGTCGAGGAGCACGTGCCGCACGAGGGAGTACCCGTTGGAGTGAAGTCCGGAGGCGGCCATGGCAATCACGGCGTCACCCTCGCGGATGCGCTCGGCGCCGAGCAGCCGGTCGGCCTCCACAACGCCCGTACCGGCGCCCGCGACGTCGAAGTCGTCCGGACCGAGCAGACCCGGGTGTTCGGCCGTCTCACCGCCGACCAGGGCGCAGCCTGCCAGCACGCAGCCTTCGGCGATGCCCTTCACGATCGCTGCGACGCGCTCGGGGTGCACCTTGCCGACGCAGATGTAGTCGGTCATGAACAGCGGCTCGGCGCCGCACACCACGATGTCGTCCATGACCATGGCGACCAGGTCGTGCCCGATGGTGTCGTAGACACCCATCCGGCGCGCGATGTCGACCTTGGTGCCGACGCCGTCGGTGGCGGAGGCCAGCAGCGGGCGCTCGTAGTGCTTGAGGGCGGAGGCGTCGAAGAGGCCGGCGAAGCCGCCGAGGCCGCCGAGGACCTCGGGCCGTCGCGTCTTCTTCACCCACTCCTTCATGAGCTCCACCGCGCGGTCGCCCGCTTCGATGTCGACGCCCGCGGCGGCGTAGGAAGCACCCTCGGAGGTTCCCGTCGACGGGGTCGACTGATCGGACACAGCAGACATTGCCTGGATCTTTCGGGGTCGGTGGAAGTGCTCAGGGGCGACGGATGGCGTCGGCCGCGGCCGTGGCGGCGGGACCGGCCGCCAGCTCCGTCTCCAGCAGCTGCTTGCCCAGCAGCTCCGGGTCGGGCAGCTCCATCGGGTACTCGCCGTCGAAGCAGGCTCGGCACAGGTTCGGCTTGGCGATGGTGGTCGCCTCGATCATGGCCTCGAGCGAGATGTACGCCAGCGAGTCCGCGCCGAGAGACCGGCCGATCTCGTCGACCGACATGCCGTTGGCGATCAGCTCGGCGCGGGTGGCGAAGTCGATGCCGAAGAAGCACGGCCACTTCACGGGCGGGGAGGAGATCCGGATGTGGACCTCGGCGGCGCCGGCCTCGCGCAGCATCCGCACCAGCGCCCGCTGGGTGTTGCCGCGCACGATCGAGTCGTCGACGACGACCAGGCGCTTGCCGCTGATGACTTCCTTCAGGGGGTTCAGCTTCAGACGGATGCCGAGCTGGCGGATCGTCTGCGAGGGCTGGATGAAGGTACGGCCGACGTACGCGTTCTTCACCAGACCGGAGCCGAACGGGATGCCGGACGCCTCCGCGTAACCGATCGCGGCAGGCGTGCCGGACTCGGGCGTCGCTATGACCAGATCGGCCTCGGCGGGGGCCTCCTTGGCGAGGCGGCGGCCCATCTCGACGCGGGACAGGTAGACGTTCCGGCCGGCGATATCGGTGTCCGGGCGGGCCAGGTACACGTACTCGAAGACGCAACCGCGAGGCTTCGCTTCCGCGAATCGCGACGTCCGCAGACCGTTCTCGTCTATCGCGACGAACTCGCCCGGCTCGATCTCGCGGACGAAGCTCGCACCCGTGATGTCGAGCGCGGCGGTCTCGGAGGCGACGACCCAGCCGCGCTCCAGACGGCCGAGGACCAGTGGCCGGATACCTTGCGGGTCACGGGCCGCGTATAGCGTCTGCTCGTCCATGAAGACCAGCGAGAAGGCGCCCCTGACCTGGGGCAGGACCTTGGCGGCCGCGTCCTCGACGGTCAGCGGCTTGCCGTCGTCGTCCACCTGGCCGGCCAGCAGGGCCGTGACGAGGTCGGTGTCGTTCGTGGCGGCGACCTGGGTGGCGCGGCCGTTCTCCTTGGGGAGGGCCGCCACCATCTTGGCCAGCTGCGCCGTGTTGACGAGGTTGCCGTTGTGGCCGAGGGCGATCGAACCGTTCGCCGTGGCCCGGAACGTCGGCTGGGCGTTCTCCCAGACGGAGGCACCGGTGGTCGAGTACCGGGCGTGTCCGACCGCGATGTGGCCCTGGAGCGATCCGAGGGAGGTCTCGTCGAAGACCTGGGAGACCAGGCCCATGTCCTTGAAGACGAGAATTTGGGAGCCGTTGCTGACCGCGATACCCGCGGATTCCTGACCTCGGTGCTGGAGGGCGTAGAGCCCGAAGTACGTCAGTTTTGCGACCTCTTCACCCGGAGCCCAGACACCGAAGACGCCACACGCGTCCTGGGGGCCCTTCTCACCGGGGAGCAGATCGTGATTGAGTCGACCGTCACCACGTGGCACGGGTCCGAGTGTAGGCGAGATCGTGCACTGGTCCGAATCCAGGCATCCGTGCCTCTCCGTCACGGGCCCGGTCGGAGGGGCCGCCTCACGACTGGGCGAGCGCGCTGACCCCCTTGCCGTTTTCGCTGGTCAGCGTGATGCTGCGGTGATCGATTCGATAGGTGAGCGGTCGGTCGAAGATCTTGGTCAGCGTGCTCTCGGTGTCCATGAGTGAGGCGTCGCACATCCTGCGGGTGGTCCTGGGGACGCCCAGCGTGAGGTGACCGTCGCGTACGGTCGCCTTCGCCGTGAACCGGTTGCAGCCGAGGCTGCCCGACGCCGTGCCGGCCTTCTCGTCGAGGGTGAACCAGGCCTTGCCCGTCGCCGCCGCGGGCAGCGAGGAGGCGGTGTCGCCGTCCACCAGGGACGTGACCTGCCACCTGGTGCCGGACAGGGACGCGTCGCTCTCCTTGGTGAGGCGCACGCGGTCGCCGTTCTCGGCGGTGAGCGTCAGCCGTCCCTCGTCTACCGCGGCGGTCAGCGCACCGCCCGCGAGCGTGTGGGAGAAGGCCGCCTCGAAGGCCATCGGGGCCTTGTCACAGGCCATGTCGGTGGACCGGGCCGAGCCGAAGTCGACGCGGTCGCCCCGGACGGTGGCGGAGGCGCCGAAGCTGTTGCACCCGTAGTTCCCGTGCGCCTGTCCGGAGTCGTCGATCTGCAGGTACGCGCCGACCGGGGCCTTCTGGGTGGCGTCGCCCGTGGTGAGGCTGTCGACGCGCCAGTGGATGCCGGTGACGGGCGGTTTGCCGTCCGGCGCCACGGAGCCGCTGCCGCTGCCCGAACCGGTGTCGGTACCGCAGGCCACCGCGAGCGGGAGCAGGGTCAGGACGGTGAGGGTCAGCCGGTGCTTGTCCATGGCGATGGGACGGCCGGGGTGCAGGGGCGGTTCCACGGCCGACCCCCTCCCAGGACGTCCCCTCACGCCATGAGGGGCAGCAGGTCGCTGAGGTCGGCCCGTTCACCGCTGGCCGCGACCCGCGCGTCGGCGCGGGCGGCGGCCCAGTCCGTGCGGCCGGTCGCCAGCCTGACCCAGGTCAGCGGGTCGGTCTCGACGACGTTGGGCGGGGTGCCGCGAGTGTGGCGCGGTCCTTCGATGCACTGCACGACGGCGTACGGCGGAACGCGCACCTCGGTCGAGGCGCCGGGCGCCTTGACGGCGAGCGCGTCGGCGAGCAGTCGGGTCGCGGCGGCGAGGGCCTGACGGTCGTACGGGATGTCGAGACCCGGGACCGCTGCGTTCAGGTCGTCGGTGTGGACGACGAGTTCGACGGTACGGGTGACGACGCAGTCGGCCAGCGGCATGGCGCCCGCGCTGGTGGCCAGCAGCCGGGTGCCGGGGTAGGCGTCGAGGCCGGCGGTGAAGTGCTGCTCCACGTCGGCAAGGAAGGCGTCCAGGTCGGGGCGCTGCTCGGCGAGCCGACGGGCATCCGCGGCGATGGCGGCCGAGTTCGCCGCGGTCGCGAACGGCCAGTCCAGTGCCGTGGCGTCCTGCCGCACCGGCTCGGGCCCGTCGAGGAGCCCGCCGACCCGGGCCAGTGCCGTTCCGATGTGCGCGACCAGTTCCCGCACGGTCCAGTCCCCTAGCCGGGTGGGAAGCGCCAACTGCTCGGACGTCAACGCCCCGACGGCCTGTCGTACGTTCCCGAACTGGGCGAGGACGGCGGTGCGGGTCTTGGCGGGGTCGTACGTCCGGGTGCGCTTCTTGGCCGGGGGCATAGGGGCGAGCCTATGCCTTCACCGCGTAGCCCATCAGGCCCTTTCGACCAGGTCGACGGGCTGACGGGTGGCGGCCGACGGCATCGGCGACTCGGCTGGGCCGTCCCCGACGACGATACGGCTGTGGTGCTCCTCGACCAGCGCGTTGCGGATGGCGCTCGGCATGTCGGCGGCGGCCAGAGTGGGCAGCGAGGTCTCGGTTGCCCCTTCCGAGCGCGAGGAACGCACGCTCCCTCAGGACCGGTGTCTCGATGACGATTCCGCGCACCGGACGGGCGAACGGCTCACCGTGCAGCCGACCGGCGGGTCGCCGGCTTCGGCCATTCCCAGGAACTGCCGGCGGACGTCCGTCCACCGCGGCCTCCCCGGCTCGCGCTCGCGCACAGCGCGGGCCGTGTCGCCGACATGCTCCGTCAAAGGAGAGAAGACCAGGTCCCGGCACCGCCGTTGTCTGGCTGCACGCTGGGCACAGGCCCGGGGACGCCATCGGCGCACCGGCGCGGCCGACGGCAGCGGCCCATGCCGACGGGATACGTGCCTCTCTTCCGCCGACGCGACGCAGGCCGCCTTCTGGCGCGGTGCCCGGTTGCTGGACCTCGTCACCCCGCCGCCCCTACGGCTCCCGAAGGCCCCCGCCCCGACGGCTCCCGAAGGCCCCCGCCCCGACGGCGATCCGGTCCCCGTCCGGGAGGCCGAGCCGGCCGCGGTAGGCCGAAGGCCCCGCCCGGCGGCCGGGCGGGGCCTTCACCGTCGTACGAACGGGGGCTACTTGAGGAGTGCCGGGATGGTTCCCTCGTGCGCCTCGCGCAGCTCCGCCAGGGACAGCTCGAACTCGCCCTGGAGCTCGACCGTGTCCCCGTCCACGACACCGACACGGGTCGCGGGCAGGCCGCGCGCGCCGCACATGTCGTTGAAGCGGACCTCCTCGGAGCGCGGCACCGCGACGATCGCACGGCCGGCCGACTCGGAGAAGAGGAAGGTGAACGCGTCGAGTCCGTCCGGCACGATCAGCCGCGCACCCTTGCCGCCGAGCAGCGCCGACTCGACCACGGCCTGAACGAGGCCGCCGTCGGACAGGTCGTGCGCGGAGTCGATCATGCCGTCGCGGGAGGCCGAGATGAGGATCTCGCCGAGCAGCCGCTCGCGCTCCAGGTCGACCTGCGGGGGCAGACCACCGAGGTGGTCGTGGACGACCTGCGACCAGGCCGAACCGCCGAACTCCTCACGGGTGTCGCCGAGGAGGTAGAGCAGCTGCCCCTCCTCCTGGAAGGCGACGGGCGTACGGCGTGCGACGTCGTCGATGACACCCAGCACGGCCACCACCGGCGTCGGGTGGATGGCCACCTCGCCGGTCTGGTTGTACAGGGAGACATTGCCGCCGGTCACCGGGGTGCCCAGCTGCTGACAGGCGTCCGCGAGCCCGCGCACGGCCTCCGCGAACTGCCACATCACGGCCGGGTCCTCGGGCGAGCCGAAGTTCAGGCAGTCGGAGACGGCCAGCGGCTTGGCCCCGGTGGTCGCCACATTGCGGTACGCCTCCGCGAGCGCGAGTTGCGCGCCCGCGTACGGGTCGAGCTTCGCGTACCGGCCGTTTCCGTCGGTGGCGATGGCGACGCCGAGCCCGGACGCCTCGTCGACGCGGATCATGCCGGAGTCCTCGGGCTGGGCGAGGACCGTGTTGCCCTGCACGAAGTGGTCGTACTGCGAGGTGATCCACTTCTTGGAGGCCTGGTTGGGCGACGACACCAGCCTCAGGACCTGGTCCTTCAGCTCCTCGGAGGTCTCCGGCCGCGGCAGCTTGTTCGCGTCGTCGGCCTGGAGGGCGTCCTGCCACTCCGGACGGGCGTAGGGGCGCTCGTACACCGGGCCCTCGTGCGCCACCGTCCGCGGGTCCACGTCGACGATCTTCTCGCCGTGCCAGTAGATCTCGAGGCGGTCCCCGTCGGTCACCTCACCGATGACGGTGGCGATGACGTCCCACTTGGCGCAGATCTCCAGGAAGCGGTCGACCTTCCCGGGCTCGACGACCGCGCACATGCGTTCCTGCGACTCGCTCATGAGGATCTCCTCCGGCGAGAGCGTCGAGTCGCGCAGCGGTACGTCGTCCAGGGTGACGTGCATGCCGCCGGAGCCGTTCGAGGCCAGCTCGGAGGTGGCGCAGGACAGGCCTGCCGCACCCAGGTCCTGGATGCCGACGACCAGCTTCTCCTTGAAGGCCTCCAGGGTGCACTCGATGAGCAGCTTCTCCTGGAAGGGGTCGCCGACCTGCACGGCGGGGCGCTTGGAGGGCTTGGCGTCGTCGAAGGTCTCCGAGGCGAGGATCGAGGCGCCGCCGATGCCGTCTCCGCCCGTGCGGGCGCCGTACAGGACGACCTTGTTGCCCGTGCCGGACGCCTTCGCGAGGTGGATGTCCTCGTGCCGCATCACGCCGATGGCACCGGCGTTGACCAGCGGGTTGCCCTGGTAGCAGGAGTCGAAGACGACCTCGCCGCCGATGTTGGGCAGGCCCAGGCAGTTGCCGTAGCCGCCGATGCCGGCGACGACACCCGGCAGCACACGCTTGGTGTCCGGATGGTCTGCCGCACCGAAGCGCAGCGGGTCGACGACGGCCACCGGCCGCGCGCCCATCGCGATGATGTCGCGCACGATGCCGCCGACACCCGTGGCCGCGCCCTGGTAGGGCTCGACGTACGAGGGGTGGTTGTGCGACTCGACCTTGAAGGTGACCGCGTAGCCCTGGCCGACGTCCACGACGCCGGCGTTCTCGCCGATGCCGACGAGCAGGGCGTCGGACTCGGGGGCCTTCTCGCCGAACTGGCGGAGGTGGACCTTCGAGGACTTGTACGAGCAGTGCTCGGACCACATGACCGAGTACATGGCGAGCTCGGCGCCGGTGGGGCGACGGCCCAGGATCTCGACGATCCGCTCGTACTCGTCCTTCTTCAGGCCGAGTTCGGCCCAGGGCAGCTCGACGTCGGGGGTCTCGGTCGCATGCTCGACCGTGTCCAGAGGCGTCCGGCTCATGCGCCCACCAGCTTCTTGAGGATCGAGGTGAAGAACGGGAGCCCGTCGGTACGACCAGTACCGATCAAGGACTCGACGGCGTGCTCCGGGTGCGGCATGAGGCCGACGACGTTTCCGGCCTCGTTGGTGATGCCGGCGATGTCCCGCAGGGAGCCGTTGGGGTTGAAGTCGAGGTACCGGAAGACGACCCGGCCCTCGGCCTCCAGCTTGTCCAGCGTGTACTCGTCGGCGACGTACCGGCCGTCCATGTTCTTCAGCGGGATGTGGATCTCCTGGCCGGACGCGAAGTCACTCGTCCAGGAGGTCTCCGCGTTCTCCACCCGCATCTTCTGGTCGCGGCAGATGAAGTGGAGGTGGTCGTTGCCGAGCATCGCGCCCGGAAGGAGATGGGCTTCAGTGAGGATCTGGAAACCGTTGCAGATGCCGAGGACCGGGAGCCCGTCCTTCGCCTGCTCGATGACGGTCTCCATCACCGGGGAGAAGCGGGAGATGGCACCGGCGCGCAGATAGTCGCCGTACGAGAAACCGCCCGGAAGGACCACCGCGTCGACCTGCTTGAGGTCCTTGTCCTTGTGCCAGAGGGCGACGGGTTCCGCGCCCGCGAGACGGATCGCGCGTTGCGTGTCCCGGTCGTCCAGGCTGCCCGGGAAAGTGACGACGCCAATACGAGCGGTCACTTCGCAGCCTCCGCGACTTCCTCCACCTTGACGGTGAAGTCCTCGATCACGGTGTTGGCGAGGAAGGATTCCGCAAGATCATGGATGCGGGCCAGCGCGGCGTCGTCGACCGGACCGTCCACTTCGAGTTCGAATCGCTTTCCCTGACGTACGTCGGAGATGCCTTCGAAACCGAGCCGCGGCAGTGCGCGCTGCACCGCCTGGCCCTGGGGGTCGAGGATCTCCGGCTTGAGCATGACGTCGACTACGACGCGTGCCACTGGCACTCCCGGTGTGTGGTGCTGAGCAGGTTCCTTCAGACTACCTGCACAAAATTTCTACTCGCGTAGATTCGTAGCATCCTACGTGACCCTCATCACGATCCCGCATCGGCATGGGGCCCCTGCACGGAAAATCCTCGGAAAACCCGCAGAAGAGCGGTGACAGACATTGCACGCGGACACGCGGAGGTATTCAGTCGGTCTTCACAATGCAATGCCGGGCACTGTACAAAGGAATTGGCAATAGCCGATACTTTGCCCAATTACTGCCGGACAGTCGACATCTCCCCGACATCTGCCGGACGTCTGTGCACGTCATGGTCTGTGATCGCGGAGGTGCCGCACGAAGGGACCGATATTCGTGGCGCAGCGTGTCGTGGTCACTCTCTTTGACGACATCGACGGCTCAGAAGCGGCGGAAACGATCGTCTTCGGACTGGACGGCAAGTCGTACGAGATCGACCTCAATCAAGCCAATGCCAAGAAACTGCGTAAGGTGCTGGCACCCTACGTCGAGGCCGGTCGCAAGAAGGCGAAGTCCGGGAAGGCCTACACGCACACGGCGTTGACGCCGGACCCGGCCGCCGTCCGCGCCTGGGCGCGCTCCAACAAGATGGAGGTCCCGCCGCGCGGCCGCATCCCGAAGAAGGTCTACGAGGCGTTCGCAGAGGCGCACTGACGCACTCGCCGCTCCGGCCGGGCACGGGCCGGAGCGGCCCCGCGCGTTCGCCGGAGCCGCTCACCCCTGCGTCCCGCACGCGCCTGCCTCCCGCACCCACCGTGCGAAGGCCCCATCGGACCCGGCGTCCAATCGACTTGCGTTTCACCCCTGGTGATCAGCTAGAGTCTGGGACACGCCGAGGGGCAAGGCCGGAAAGCAGGGCCCCGAGGAGCCATGCGGGTGTAGTTCAGTAGCAGAACACCCCCTTTCCAAGGGGGAGGCGCAGTGTGCAATCCCTGTCACCCGCTCTACGGCATCGGTCCGAGCATCCTTGTGGATCAGGTAGGCTGGTGCTCGCACCGATCGGTGAAAGCCGGTCGGGAGCAATGCGGACGTAGCTCAGTTGGTAGAGCGCAACCTTGCCAAGGTTGAGGTCGCGAGTTCGAGCCTCGTCGTCCGCTCCAAAAAGAAAGGCTCCGGTCGATCGACCGGGGCCTTTCTCGTATGCGCCCGCCGGGTCCGTCGGCCTCTGACATGCGTCGTGCGGAGTGATGAGCGGGATCACCTTCTCGGTGGCCGGCGCCGAGCTCTTCGCATTCCTCGGGGCCGACGGCACGGGCAAGACATCCAGCCATCCACGGCCGAACTGCTGGAGGGCCTCGCACCCCACACCGGCCGCGCGGTGCGGATTCTGGGACGCGATCCATACGAGGAGAGGCGGCCGTCCGCCCCGGGACCGGCGTGCTGCTCGAGGAGGACGACTTCTCCTCCGAGCCGGCGGTCGCCGACCGAAAGCCGCCGGTACACCTGGAATTGGTGAGGTGCAGCGGTTCGCCCACGAGTCGCAGCGAGAGGCTGAGCGGTGCGCGGCTACCGCGAGGCCGACCTCGAACGCCGAACTCGCGGGGGCCCGGGGCGCGCTGACGGCTGTGGGCGGACCCAGGGTGCGGAGCATGCTCCGGCCCACCACCGAGGTGCGCCTGCCTTCGGCTCCCTCGTCGTCGTCCGCTTGCCGCACTGTGAGTGAGGTCACTTCATGACATCCCCACGAGCGGTCCGGCGGCGAACGCCTCGTACGGGCAGCACGCCGCTCGCCCTGGAGGACGATCTCGTGGTCGTCGCACAAGCCGCGCCCAGGCCCGAGGCGCGCGACAGCACGGGCACACTGCCCCCACGTGGCCGTCCTGGATCTTCGGATGCCCGGGACGGACGGTGTGAGGGTCGCCACATCGCTGCGGGCCGAGGTCCCGGGGGCCAGGCACTGATCGTCCACGGCCACGGACGGCCCGGGCAGCTGAAACGGGCGCTGCGGGCGGGTGTGCGCGGACTCGTCCCGAAGACCGTTCGCGCCCAGCGGCTCGCGGAGATCATCCGTACGGTGCACGCGGGAAACCGCTGCGTGGACCCCGAGTTGGCCGCCGACGCGATCTCGGTCCGGGGCTCGCCGCTGTCCGCGTGGGAGTCCGAGGTGCTCGAATTCGCCGCCGACAGCACGTCGGTGGCAGAGATCGTGGAACGGGCCGCCCTGCGGCCGGGGACGTGCGGAACCATCTGTCGTCGGCCGTCTCGAAGCTCGGCGTCGAGAACCGTCATGCGGCGGTGCGTCTCGCAGGCGAACGAGGTTGGGTATAGTTGCTCTCGCGCAAGCGCGCAGTGCGGACGTAGCTCAGTTGGTAGAGCGCAACCTTGCCAAGGTTGAGGTCGCGAGTTCGAGCCTCGTCGTCCGCTCCAGAAAAAAGCCCCCGGCCCAGGCCGGGGGCTTTTTCGTGGGCGTCCGGATCCGGGAGACAGGCGCTCCGGGGCCGGGAACAGACGTGCTCCGGGGGCCCGGCGGGTCGCCGGGCCCCGCTCGGTCAGGACCAGGCGACGCCCGTCAGGCGCTCGTACGCCTCCGTGTACTTCGCCCGGGTCGCCTCCACGATCTCCTGCGGCAGCGGCGGCGGAGGCTCCTCGCTCGTGCGGTCCCAGCCGGAGGCGGGGGACGTGAGCCAGTCCCGTACGAACTGCTTGTCGAAGGAGAGCTGGGACCGGCCCGGCTCCCACCGGTCGGCCGGCCAGAAGCGCGAGGAGTCCGGAGTGAGGACCTCGTCGGCCAGGACGAGCGTGTCCCCGTCATAACCGAACTCGAACTTGGTGTCCGCGAGGATGATCCCGCGGTCACGGGCGATGCCGCGGGCGCGGCCATAGACGGCGAGGGTCGTCTGCCGCAGGTTGGCGGCGGTCTCGGCACCGACCTGGCGGGCGACCTCCTCGTAGGAGACGTTCTCGTCGTGGTCGCCGACCGCTGCCTTGGTCGCGGGCGTGAAGATCGGCGCGGGCAGCTCCGAGCCGTCGACGAGGCCCTCCGGGAGGGCGAGGCCGCAGACGGTACGGGACTCGTTGTACTCGGCGAGGCCCGAACCGGTGAGGTAGCCCCGGGCCACGCACTCCACCGGGATCATCTGCAGGGACTTGCAGACGAGGGTGCGGCCGGCCCAGTCGGCGGGAGCGCCGTGCGGCAGTTCGGTGCTCAGGACATGGCTCGGGGCCAGATCGGCGAGTTTGTCGAACCACCAGAGCGAGAGCTGGGTGAGGATCCTGCCCTTGTCCGGGATCACGGTCGGCAGCACCCAGTCGTATGCGGACGTACGGTCACTGGCGACCATCACGAGGTCGCCCGCCTCGTTCTGGTACAGATCGCGCACCTTGCCGGTGTGCAGATGCACCAGACCCGGCACCTGGACGGGCTCGGGCTTTTCGACGAATCCGGACACGGTTCCTCCCCGTGGTTCTCTCCAATTGGCTCGATTCTCCCGTATGCGGATGGCGAACCGGTGCCGGGGGCCGGTATGGGGTGCAGTCAGTCCCGTTTGCAGATGCGGTCGAGGAGGTTCGCCGTCGCCTGCTGGATGCGGGCGTCCACGTGGCCGGGGCGGTCCAGCGCCGGGGACCAGGCGAACGTTCCGGACGCGAAGACCAGGGAGCCGGAGGGGGCGCGGTACAGAGAGGTCTCCTGGTGGCGCAGCGCACCGTCGCTGTCCGGGTAGGGGGAGTGGGCGAGCAGGATGCGGCCCTGGTGGTCGGGCAGCGGCGCGCGCGGGAAGTAGCGGTCGGCCTCCCCGGCCACCATCCCCGACAGTTCGGCCCCCTCCTCCGCGCCGGTCGCCTCCCACAGCCAGTGGTCGGCGTTGCGCACGACGAGGGGGTGCGGCTCGGGCACCCGGCCCGCGTACTGGATGCCGATCATCTCCTGCTCGGGGCGGTCGATCTCCCGCCACAGAGCGGGCTTTCCGGGACCTCGGCGCTTGCGGCAGGTGAGCAGGCGGTCGGCGACGCCGGACGGGGACGGACCCAACTCCACTTGCCAGTACATGGTGTTGGCGGAGAGGAAAACGACCGAGGTGCCGGTCTCCCGGGCGAGTTCCACGGTGCGGCGCATCTGCGGCGACCAGTACTCGTCATGGCCGGGGAAGACGAGGCCGCGGTAACGGGTGGGGTCGATGCGTCCGGCGTGCAGATCGCGCGCGTCGGCGTAGGAGAGGTCGTAGTGGTAGCGCTCGGCCCAGCGGATGAAGTCGTACGCGTGACCCACGTGCAGCGGGAGACCCGCGCCCGCGTAGGGGCGGTCGAAGGAGACCGTGGTGGCGGCTTCGGCCTCGCCCAGCAACCGGCCGTTCTCGTCCCAGGCGTGGTAGAGGCTGGCACCGGTGCGGCCGTCCTCCGGGTAGAGGTTGTACGCCTGCCAGGTGATGTCCGGGAGCAGCAGGAGAAGGTCCGCCGGGCGGCTGTCGCGCACGGTGAAGGGCACGTGGGAGCGGTAGCCGTCGACGGTGGTGAGGACGGCGACGTACGCGCCGATGCTCCAGTAGGACGGGATCTGCATCCGCCAGGACAGCCACCAGTGGTGGCAGGAGACCGTGCGGTCGGCGGTCAGCGGGGGCGGCTGGACGATGCCGGAGAGCCTGGGGCTGGTGGTGATCTTGGACGCCCCGTCACCGCCGTAGTGCCCGATCCGGTACACGTCGACGGCGAACTCCTGGGGTGGGTCCACCGTGATGTGGAAGTCGATGGCTTCGCCCGGCGCCACCGCGCCGCTGGAGGTGAAGCCCTTGATCTGGCGGTGTACGTCGTCGGCGGAGCGCGGGCCGCCGGTGCGGGGCGCCGGAATCCGCGCCCCTTTGTGGCCCTGGGACGGGACCTGGGCGGGGGCCGCTTCCACGTACCAGGGGACCACGTGGCCCGTGTCGTCGAAGTACGTCTCACTTCCCCGGAGCCAGGGGACGGGGCCCTGGCCGAAAGGATCCGTCACGGCATGTGCGAGAGCGCCCGACTCCCAGCGGCGGATGTGCTCCGACCCCATGCGATGTCCCCTCCCTCGTCCCCCGTGAGCCGTCGTAAGCCCTTGCGTAGTACCCGATCGGTCCCAGCACATCACATTACGCACGCACTCCGTCACCGTTCGTCGCGAATTGACGTGAACGGAATGGGATTCTCCGGCCATGGGTCGGGGTTGCCGGTACGTGACGGGAGGTGTCTCCGCAGGTGGGAAGGGGTGAGGGACGGGCGGCGGTAGGTGGGACGAAGGTGGGGAGCGGCCTCGTGGGGCATGGGACGGCGGGGTTTGCAGGGGCTGAGGGAAGGGGGAGGGAGGGCTGATTGCGGGGGAATGGTCGCTGCGCCGGCGCTTGCCGCGACGTGGTGGTGGCGGGTTGAGCGCCACAGGACGAGCGGTCGTACGAGGCCTGGGGTGGCGGGTGGCGAGTGGCGGGCTGTGGGCCCCGGTGCTGCCCCCCGTCGGGTATCGCGGGGTCCGGGCCGTCCGGGCCCTCAGACCAACCGGACCGGCTTCTCGGGGCGTATGCCCAGGTGAAGGAGCCAGGCACGGAGAGGAACCGGGTCGCCCTCCCGGACGAGAGTGAGGACCCGGGGGGTCAGATCGGCCGCCCGCTCACCCCTGACCAGCAGGGACGGGCCGTCCAGCCAGTCGAGCCCCGGTGCCGCGCCGGCGGTGTCCATCGCGGCGCAGCAGACCATCGCGGTGACGTGGTCGACAAGGAGTTCGCGACCGGTGCGGGGTGGCTGGAGCGGGAACAGCGGGAGCAACGCGTCGTCCCACAACGTACGGTCCGGCCCTGTGGGCTGCCCAGTGCCACCACCGCCCGGTGCCGCCTCGGGGACCGCCTCCTCCCGTGCCATCGCGGCGCTGAGCCCGGCGACGAGGGCGGCGGTCCGCACGCTGCCGACCACACCGTCCTCCTCGTCGGTGACGGGTGTGCCGGTGAGGGGTGCGTTGACTGAGGCTTCCGCGACACAGTCGGCAGTGGCCTCTGCGCTCGGCCCGCTCTGATCGTGCGGAACCGGCCCTTCGCCGTCGTCGAGGACATTCTCGCCGGTGGCGCTCTCAACGCGGGGCGCGTGGACAGCGGAGTCGGCGGAGGCCGCCGCCCGGCGCGGACCCCTGCCGCCGTCGGCAACCTGCTCGTCGCCGTCCCGGAGGATCTCTTCGGCCGGGGCACCCTCGACACGGGGCGCACCGGAGCCGATGGCGGCCTCCCGACGCGTGCCGCCGCCCTCGTCGGCGGGTGGCTCCCCGCCGTCCCGGAGGGACTCTCCGGCGGGGGCACCGCCGGTGGGCGCGGCGTCCATGACAGCGCTTTCGCTCTCGGCGCTTCCGCTCTCGTCCGTCGCCGCGGCTGCACGACATGCGCCGTCCTGGACCGTCAGGTACTCCAGCACCCGCTCCAGCGTGGGGCCGTCCGCGCGGGGCGCGGCCGGGTGCACGGTGTGGCGGACGCCCAGGGCGTCGAGAACGCGGTGAAGGCGGGCCGCGTCCGTGCGCCACTTGCGGTCCACGACCTCGTCCGGGTACTCCTGCCAGCCCACGGGGGCCCAGCCAGGGCCCGGCGCCGCCGGGCCTCCGTGGAAGAGGCGGGCCGCCAGCAGCGACGCGGCCTCGTCCACCGCTCCGGGCTCCTCCAGCAGGTCGCAGGCCGGCCTCTCGCCCAGCCGGGAGGCGAACCCCTCGGCCAGCCGGTCCCGGCGTGAGAGCTCCGTGAGCGCCGCCACCACCCCCGCGTCCAGACGGGACGGCCAGCGGCCCATCCGCCAGGCCGGCAGCGCGACCCGGGTCAGCAGCCGGTCCCAGCCGGCGTAGGCGAGACCCACCTGCTCCTGGGCGACGATCCGCAGACCGTAGTCCACGGCCTGTGCACGCTCTGCCGCGGCCGCCGCCACCCCCCGCTCCATCTCCTCCGCATGTCCCCGGCAGCTCCGCAGCAACAGCCGGGCCACCCAGCCGACCCCGCCGAGCACCACGCGGACGAGCCGGCCGCGCTCCGGGGTGGAGGTCACGGCCACGGCGGCGTCCAGCCCTCGGACGAAGCGTCGCGCCGCAGCTATGTCCGGGTGCGCCGACGGCCCCGTACCGGCGACGACCGGGGCGAGCACCGCGCGCAGTTCGCCGACCCGCATCCACCACAGGAACGGTGAGCCGATGACGAGCACGGGCGCGGTCGGGACCCGCTGGTGTCGAGGGGCCGCCAGACCACGTATGCCTCGGACGCCGGATATGTCGTCCCCCGGCCGCGCCGGAGGGCCATGGGCGGGGTGGGTGCGGTCCTCGAGCCAGCTGTCGCAGTCCGGAGTGAGCGCTATCGCGGACGGGGCGGGGACGTCGAGGCGGTCGGCCAGGTCGCGAACCATCCGGTACAGGTCGGGGGCCGCGGCCTCCGTGATCGGGACCGTCGGGCTCACGGCCGGGCGGGCGCGGGCGACGACCAGGGCGATACCCGCGGCAGCGAGTAGGGTCGCCACGGCGATGCCGATGACGATCCAGCGCACGATCCCCCAGTGCGCACCGGTGATGTGGCCGGTGGAGCGACCGGCCAGGAGCACGACGGCCACGGCGGCGGGCAGCAGAGCGACGGCCAGCGCCCTGCTGCGGATCCGCAGCACGGCAAGGGCCCGAGAGCGCGCAGCCTGCGCGCCCACCTCCACACCCATCCCGGTCACGACCGGACGTCACCCCCTCTGTCCCACCTCTGTGCCGCGTCCCGCCTCTGATCCACGCGCCATGCGCCGCGAGGGTCCCCGTCACAGAGACCGTCGCCGGATGCCCGTGCGTTGCTCACTCCCCCACTGTGGCACCCGTCACTGACATCGCAATGCCGGTGGGCCAAGTGCCGGAACGCTTGCGCCGCACCCTAGTTGGGGCTCCGTCCCTCGTCAGCCGGATGGGTCACCGCTCACTCGATGGAATGGCTTTGGGGAAAGCTGGATGACGCAGGGCAAGGACCAGGCCCCGAATTGCACACCGTCGCGCAGCACTGGGCATCGGGCCCGACACAGGTCCGGATCCCTTCCCCTGCACGCCGAGGGCCCCGCATCCTCAGACGGATTCGGGGCCCTCAGGGTTCATCGCCGGGCCGAATCAGGGCCCGGCGTCAGCTCTGCTGCTCCGCTGCCTTCGCCGCGATGTCCGTGCGGTGCTGGGAGCCCTCGAGTCCAATACGGTCCACCGCCGTGTAGGCCCGGCGGCGCGCCTCGGCGAGGTCGGCGCCGGTCGCCGTGACCGACAGCACGCGGCCGCCCGCGCTCACCACCGCGTCCTCCTCGAGCCTGGTGCCGGCGTGCAGGACGTACGCGTGCGGGGCGTCCTGGGCCGCGACCTCCGCGAGCCCGGTGATCGGGTCGCCGGTGCGCGGGGTGGCCGGGTAGTTCTGAGAGGCCACGACCACGGTGACAGCCGCGTCCTCGCTCCAGCGCAGGGGCTCGATGTCGGCGAGCCTGCCGTTCGCCGCGGCCAGCAGCACGCCCGCGAGCGGTGTCTTCAGCCGGGCGAGCACGACCTGAGTCTCCGGGTCGCCGAAACGGGCGTTGAACTCGATGACCCGCACTCCGCGCGAGGTGATCGCAAGACCCGCGTACAGCAGGCCGGAGAAGGGAGTGCCGCGGTGGCGCATCTCGTCGACGGTCGGCTGCAGAACGGTCTGCACGACCTCTTCGACCAGCTTCGGGTCGGCCCAGGGGAGCGGCGAGTACGCGCCCATGCCGCCGGTGTTGGGTCCCTCGTCGTTGTCCAGGGCGCGCTTGAAGTCCTGGGCGGGCTGGAGCGGGACGACCGTCTCACCGTCGGTGACGGCGAACAGGGACACCTCGGGGCCGTCGAGGAACTCCTCGATGACGACCCGCTCGCAGTGGGCCGCGTGCTCCTTCGCGGCGTCCAGGTCGGCGGTGACGACGACGCCCTTACCGGCCGCGAGGCCGTCGTCCTTCACGACGTACGGGGCACCGAAGGCGTCGAGCGCCTCCTCGACCTCGTCGGCGTCCGTACAGACGTAGGACCGCGCGGTGGGTACGCCTGCGGCCGCCATCACGTCCTTGGCGAAGGCCTTGGAGCCCTCCAGCTGCGCCGCCTCCTTGGAGGGGCCGAAGACGGGGATGCCCGCCTCGCGCACCGCGTCGGCGACACCCGCCACGAGCGGCGCCTCCGGACCGATGACGACCAGCCCGACGCCGAGCTCGGCGGCCAGCGCCACCACGGCGCCTCCGTCGAGGGCATCGACCTGGTGCAACTGGGCCACCTCGGCGATGCCGGCGTTGCCCGGGGCGCAGTGCAGCCCGGTGACGTCGGGGTCGAGGGAGAGGGAACGGCACAGGGCGTGTTCGCGGGCGCCGCTACCGATGACGAGGACCTTCACGGGGTCAGCCTAACCGGCGGGGACGGGTGGCTTTGTGGGGGCCGCCGAAGGAGGACGGGGCACGGGGTTGTCGTTTCCTCCAAGGCGTCACGCGGCCCGACGGGTCCATCCGTCACCACATACCCGTTCCGGGCATTACTCGTTCGAGAACTCCTCCATCACCGTGGCCCCCAGTTCCCGGACGATCAGTTCGTGGCCCGAGAGGGCCGACTCCTCGAGGTCGGGGTCGTCGTCCTCCGGCATGTCGTCCTCGGGGGCCACCACGCGCCGCTCGGGGGCGGCCGGCGCGGACGGAGCCGGGGCGGGGGCCGGCGAGGGAGGCGCGGCGGGGGTAGCCGGTGCCGCCGGACGCGCCGCCGGAGCGGACTGGTGAGGCGCGGGACGCACTGCGGCGGGGGCGCCACCGCCGTAGCCACCGCCTCCCCCGGCCTGGAAACCGCCGCCGCTCGCGACGGCCGGCGGTGCCGAACCGCCCGAGGGGTCGACGATCGCCTCGATCTTCCACTGCACGTTGAACTGCTCGGCCAGACACTGCCTCAGAACGTCCTCGCTGCCGCTGCTGAGGAAGTTGTCCCGGGCGCCCGCGTTCACGAAGCCGAGTTGCAGTGTCGTCCCGTCGAAGCCGGCCACCTGGGCGTTCTGGCTCAGCAGGATCCAGGTGAAGCGTCGGCGGTTCTTCACCGCCTCCAGAACGTTCGGCCAGAGCATGCGCGGGTCGAGCCCGCCGGACGCCGGTGCGGCAGCCGACGCCGCGGCGGCTGCCGGAGCACCTGCGGCGGAGGCGGCCGGCAGCGCGGACGCGGCGGCGGGCTGCCCCCCGCCCGCGGAGGCCGCCGTGGGCCAGCCGCCGGGTCGTCGCCCGCCACCTGCGGGCGCGGCGGTCGGCCACGCACCGGGAGCGTTGGGTGCAGAGGGGGCGGAAGGGGCGGAAGGCTGCGGCTGAGCGGCCACGGGGGCGGGTGGCGCGGAGGACGCGGTCTCCTGGGGCGCGGGCGGCGGTCCGGACACCGGCATCGCGCCGCCGTCCTGAGAGCCCGGCCCTCCGGCGTTCTGTACACCTGGAGTCGGGGCAGGCCCGGTCCCACCGGCTCGTACCGCGGCACGGGCGGCCGCCGGGCCGCCGGGCGTAGCGGGTGCCGCACCCTGCGGCACCGGCCCCCCGGCCATCCCACCGTGCACCTCGGGCCCAGGCACGTATCCCATGGCGGGCGCCCCGCCAAAGCCGGAGAAGTTGACGCCCCGCTCCAGACGGTCCAGTCGCGCCATGACGGACCGATCGTCGCCGTACGCGGCGGGCAGCAGTACCCGGGCGCAGATCAACTCGAGCTGCAGCCGGGGCGAGGTAGCCCCGCGCATCTCGGTCAGTCCCTCATTGACGAGGTCGGCGGCGCGGCTGAGCTCCGCCGGGCCGAAGACGCCCGCCTGGGCCTGCATGCGCTCCAGTACGTCGGCCGGGGCGTCGATGAGCCCCTTCTCGGTGGCGTCGGGCACGGCGGCCAGGATCACCAGGTCCCGCAGCCGCTCCAGCAGATCGGCGACGAACCGCCGTGGGTCGTTGCCCCCCTCGATGACCCGGTCCACGACCTCGAAGGCGGCGGCCCCGTCCCCGGACGCGAAGGCCTCCACGACGGAGTCGAGGAGCGACCCCTCGGTGTATCCGAGCAGCGAGGTGGCCATGGCATACGTCACACCGTCGGCGCCCGCACCTGCCAGCAGCTGGTCCATGACGGACATGGAGTCACGCACGGACCCGGCACCCGCGCGCACGACGAGCGGCAGGACCCCGTCCTCGACGGGGATGTCCTCCTTCCGGCACACCTCGGCGAGGTAGTCCCGCAGCGTCCCCGGCGGAACGAGCCGGAAGGGATAGTGATGGGTGCGCGACCGGATGGTCCCGATGACCTTCTCGGGTTCGGTGGTCGCGAAGATGAACTTGAGGTGCTCGGGCGGCTCCTCGACGACCTTGAGGAGCGCGTTGAAGCCGGCCGACGTGACCATGTGGGCCTCGTCGATGATGTAGATCTTGTAACGACTGCTCGCAGGCCCGAAGAAGGCCTTCTCGCGAAGGTCACGGGCGTCGTCCACACCACCGTGCGACGCGGCGTCGATCTCGATGACGTCGATCGACCCCGGACCGTTCCTTGCCAGGTCGCGGCAGGACTGGCACTCGCCGCACGGCGTCGGGGTCGGACCCTTCTCGCAGTTCAGGCATCGGGCCAGGATCCGGGCGCTGGTCGTCTTCCCGCAGCCTCGCGGCCCGCTGAACAGGTACGCGTGATTGACCCGGTTGTTCCGAAGCGCCTGCTGCAACGGGTCGGTGACATGCTCCTGCCCGATGACCTCGGCGAAGGACTCCGGGCGATAGCGGCGGTACAGCGCGAGAGACGACACGCATACGAGGTTATAGGCGCCCAGTGACAAAGCGGCTGCCCGCGCCGCTCCTCCGACCGCTCCGCCGGGGGCCCGCGCCGGCGTACTTCCCCATGACGCAGAGGACCCCCCACGCACCCGCCAGAGCCAACCTACCCTTGCTGCCTTCCGGCCCTGGGGGAGTTCAGTCAGATAGCGCCGCGTGAGGGGCTGAGCCCAAGCCTACCTGATCGCAGGGGGCCCGAACGAGTTCGCTAGCACTCCCCGGCGTCATGTAATGTTTCCGGCGGAGGATTCGCCTAGAGGCCTAGGGCGCACGCTTGGAAAGCGTGTTGGGGGCAACCCCTCACGAGTTCGAATCTCGTATCCTCCGCAGCCGCCCACCAGGGCGAACGAAAGGCCCCGACCTGACCGGTCGGGGCCTTCGTCATGTCGTGGTCTCATTTTTGGTCTCACATTCGACCCGGGCGAGCCCCACAGCTTCTCGGCAACCTGGTCCGCGACCTTCCGGAGCATGGGACCGGTCACGTGCGTACAGCGAGCCCGCATCCGCGCGGCGCCGCCCGGCTCCCAGCCCATGATCGCGTCCACGATCACATCCGGGACACCGAGCAGGAGGAGCACGGTGGCCGCCGTGTGGCGAGCGTCATGAAGGCGCCCGTCCCCCACGCCCGCGTCGTGAAGCAGCCGCTTCCACACGTGGTAGTCGGTGTTCGGGCTCAGAGGTCCGCCGGTGGGTAAGGCGAAGACATAGCCCTTGTTCTCCCAGTCGGCTCCGGCCTCCGCTCGCTGTTGGTCCTGCTCTCTGATGCTTGCGGAGCAGCTTGATCAGCGGGTTCAGGCAGGCCGATCGTGCGGCGGCCGGAGCGTGACTTCGTGCTCTTGTGCTCGCGCCGGATCTGCTCGCGCTTCGGGCAGTAGCCAGGTTTCCTGCCGCACGACTCGTCGCCACAACCGTGCTGGTACCTGGGCCGGAGCCGATTCCCCGGATGCGGAGGTACCCGGCGTCCAGGTCCACGTCCTCGCACTGGAGCGCAAGTGCTTCCCTCTGACGGAGCTCGAGTGCGAGGGCCACAACCCACCGCGCGCTGTTACGGAGCTTGGATGCCTCCAGGAGCAGGCTCTGCACCTCCTCGATGGAGTGCAGCTCTTCCTCCTCGAGTCGAGGAGCCCGGGCGATCTCGGCGACGTTCCGGGAGACATGCCCGCGCCGCCTGGCTTCGGCGAGCGCCACACGCACGGTGCGGTGCGCATGATGGGCCGTCCCGGCCTTGCTGCCCTCGCGCTGCATCTTGGCTTCATGAGCGAAGCCGTATTTTCAGGACCGGTTGCGTGACATCAGTAGGTGACATCAACAGAGGCGTACAACCGCGCACGGTGGCTCGCCCGTAATCGGTGGACGAGCCGACAGATCCGAGCAGCGAGCGGTTTGTGATGGTGCTGCGTGCGCCTACGGATCAGAGGGTCGTAACCTGGGCCGACGGTGAGGTCATCCGCACGATAAAGGCCGCGAGTCGGGGTGCGACAAGGGCTGGCTGCCTTACCGTCTCGTGAGCCGTTGGCGTACGCCAACTCGTGCGCCAACAGCAGCGCACATCCATGGCCAACCCCGCTGTCGCGCGACCCGTGTGATCGGCCCGCTCGCCGCCAGGACACGGCCTGAAAATTGGACGGTCGCTGCGGTCCAGCCATCGCCCTGGCGACGTGGTGTGGGCCATGTGTGGGCCAGGACAAGGACAATCTGTCTTCTGCCAGGCGTTGACGCAGGTCATAGGCTGAATCGATTCCGATGGCCACGAGCTCTTGAAAACCGTCCTGGAGCGAGCCACCGTGGGTTCAAATCCCACGCCGACCGCAGATGAAGGCCCCTGACCAGGTGCATTGATCAGAGGCCATCTCGTTTGACCTAGTCGTCAATCGACGAAGAAGTAGTAGTCGTAGGGCGCTAGTTGGATCCCGTCCTTGGTGGTTGCGTAGACCTCCAGGTCGCAGAAGCCACTCTCGCGCGGCGTCCAGTCGATCTGGGCCGCGCCCTGGCCGCCGGCCTTGACCGTGGCGCTCGGGCCCCAGTTGAAGGAGTAGGTGTAGCTCGCGACGCCCTTCACCTTCGGCGTGAGGGTGAAGGTGCCGGGGACGCCCACACCACCACTCGTCCCGTTCTCGGCGTAGACGTTCGAGCTCACGGTGGGCGTGGTGTCGACGTACCCGGTGCTCCACCAGTACGCGTCGCTGGACCAGCCATCCGCGCTCTTACTGGACACGAGGAAGAACGTTCCATACGGGTTGTTCAACGGGAGCGTCACCTCAGCGGTGCCGTTCGACGACGCCTTGACCTCGGTGGTCTGCTGGCCCTGGTCACCGAAGGTCTCCACGGAGTAGCTGACGACGGGGCTCACCGCTTGCACGCCGGGGTTGGGCTTGAGCTTGAACGGCGTCGGTTTGTCGAATTGCGGCGATGGGACGAGCGAGGTGACCGTGGGCGCCGTCGACTTGACGAAGAACGTGTAGCTTGTCACCGCGGACCTGTTGTAGGCCCGGTCCAGGGTCGCCACCCACAGGGTCATCGGGCCCGAGCCGGTCGGTGGGACCAGGCTCACCGTGGCGGAACCGCCGAGGGTGTCGGCTCGCGCGAAGTGTTTCGGGTCTGAGTACGGGTCCACGAACTGCGGAATCCCGTAACTGCCGATGTTCGCGATGCCGGCGACGGGGAGGTCTGGCTGCCAGGAGTACTCGAAGCCAGCGACGTCGCTGACACCGTTGGCACCGAAGGTGAACTGAACCGGCGCTCCACCCTGGTTGAACTCGCCCTGCGGGTAGTTCGGCGAGGAGACGGTCGGCGTGTTCGACGGACGGGTGTTGTCGACGGTGACGTAGCACGGAGCCGACCAGTCCGAGGCCGTGCCTCCAGCCGCCGTCTGGGCCTGCCAGGCGTAGGTCTGCCCGTCGGCGAAGGCAGCGGCCGGCAGGGTGGCCGTCGCCTCGAATCCGAGGGTGGCGTAGTTGCGGGAGACCACTGTTGTCTGGGTCGGGTCGCTGACCGGCCAGACCCGGAACTCCTCGGTGACGAAGGCGTTGTCAGCGGCGTCGGTGTCCCCAGGTATGCCCTCGACGTCCAAGCCGCTGCTGGCCCAGAGATATGTGGGCTTGCTCGCGTCGGTCGAGCAGCTCTGGTACTCGTTGAATAGCTCGGTGGGCGTCGTGGGCGTCCCGCTCGCCGCGACGGCGGGCGATGCGGCGACCAGCGCCAGAGCAAAAACTCCTAGAGAAGCAAGGGCAGCACTCAATCGTGCCCCCAAGGGCTTGCTCAAGTGAATCCCTCCCGAAAGATGCCCGAGTACGGTGCCTGATGAGCACGGGTTTACGGGCGCGAAGCGGATCATAGAGCGTGTTCCAACCGGGCTGCGCATGGGTTGAGTTCGTAGCCTCGAGCTCCCGGTACGCGGCGGTGTTACGCCTGCTTGTCCTCGGCGAGGACGGCTGAACTCGCGCACCCCCTCCGGACCAGCGAACTACCGGCCGCCGGGGACCAAACGGGGGCCATTGGCCGGGCCCTCTCTGGGCCCTCCGAGCAGTACCAACGACGACAGACGACGACCAACAACGAACCTCCGGCCGCACGTCAGTTGAGGTGCGCGGTCCTCCGACCAGGGACGAAGAACGGGCCCGCCAGACCAAGGGTAAGAAGACGCCAACCGAGGCCGGCAACCGTGTGCCCCCGTACGCGTCGCCCGGACGAGCACGGGGGCACCGTCATGCCCTGCTGATGTCAGCCCCGGGAGGCCTTGCGACGCCGCAGCACCAGGT
>NZ_JBSFJX010000031.1:0-76104 GCF_053598275.1 Streptomyces sp. NPDC001156
CCTGTGGCGCCTCGTCGACGGCGAACTCACCCGCGACTGACGCCCACCGCCCTCGCCTCACAGGGGCCCCCTTCGCCTCACCGCGGCCCCTGCTCTTCCCCCTGACCCTGGCGCGCACCGTCGCCACGGACGGCCGCGCGCAAAGGAGCTGAATGACGAACCCATGGATGAAAGCCGCATGTCAATGACAACCAAGGACCAAGCGGCGGCAAGCCGCGAACCCGCGGCCTGCGAAGACGTACGCAGGAAACTGCTGGGCGCGTGGGAACTCGTGTCGTACACCGCGACAGACACGGACGGCCAGGTCATCGACCCCCTCGGCCCCCAGCCGCACGGGCTGATCGTCTACACCCCCGAGGGTTACATGTCCGCCCAGCTGTGCCGCAGTGATCGCCCGCGCACGGGATCCGATCGTCTCGAAGAAGCCACGGCGGATGAACTGGCCCAGGCAGCGATGACCTACGTCGCCTACGGAGGCCCCTTCACCGTCGTCGATCCGACGACCGTCGAGCACCAGGTCACCACCGGCCTCTTCCCGAACTGGGTCGGACGGCCCCAAATCAGAAGAGTCGGCTTCGAAGGCGAGTTCCTGAAGCTGAGCCTTGCCACCCCCACCCGTCTGTGGGGCGCGGACCGCACAGCCGAACTCACGTGGCGGAGAGTGAGCTGACCCAGGTAGCGGCGTCTCTCACGGCGAGGGCGTCTTGTCCGCCCGGCGGGGGCTGCGGGGGCCGCAACTTCGACGAGGCCGGCCCCCAGGCCACCGTGCAGGGGCGGTGTCCAGCCCGTGGGCTGTCCGGCGCGGTTCGTCACCGGTCGCAGATCGTCATATTACTGTGGGTGACTGCTGTCGGGAGGAGCTGGCATGGGCGCCCATGTGGAGGCGGGGGGCGAGCCGGACCGGGTACTGCGGATCGCCGTGGTGCTGCTCGTGACCGCTTCCGGCGCGGTGGAGGCCATCTCGTTCACCGCCCTGGACCGGGTCTTCGCCGGTGTCATGACGAGCAACCTGGCGCTGCTCGGGATGGCGATCGGTGAGTCGCGCAGCGCAGGTGTGAATGCGGCCCTGCTGGCCTTGGCGGGCTTCGGCGTGGGCGCCGTGCTGGCCGCCTGGGTCACCCGGGGCGCCACGGGTATCGCCACCCACTGGCCGCCGCGCGTGATGGTCTGCCTGGTCGGTGAGGCGGTTCTGCTCGCTGTCGGCGCGGGGGTCTGGGCCGCGGTCGGTGGCGCGCCGAGCATCATGTTGCGGCACGTGCTGCAGTGCGGCGCCGCCCTGACGATGGGCGTACAGGCCGCGGCCATGGTGGCGGCCGGGCGGGCGGCCGCTCCGACCACCTATCTGACCGGCACGCTCGCCACCTACATCGTGCGCGGCGTCGGCAGCGCCTCGGCGCCCCCCAACCGGTGGGTCCCCCTCCGGCTCTTGGGTCTGATCGTGGGCGCGGCGGCCACCATGGCGCTGCGGCGGACCGCGCCGGAATGGGCCGGCGTCCTCCCCTTCGTACTCGTCACCGCAGCCGCCCTCATCGCCCGCGGGCCCCTGATCCGGGCCCGTCGCGGGGCCTGAATCGCGACGTGGCGTGCCGTGGCCGAATAGGGCGCTCAGGCCGTACCGGCGGCGATGGCGCGCCTGGCGGACTCCCGCAGGACCTCGATGCTGTGGGCCAGGGCCTCGTGCTCCTCGGGCGTCATCGCAGGCTCGTACATCTGCTGGACACCGCCCGCACCCAGCACGCTGGACAACGACAGGGTGACGTCGTGGCGGAGGAGCGGGCGGCGACCGGCAGCACCGCGCGTTCGTCGCGCAGGACGGCCTCGACGAGCCGGGCGGAGACGGCTCCGATGCCGTACTGGCTGGCCCCGTGCCCTCGATGATGGCGATGTTGGCGTACGGGATGTCGTTCTCGACCTCCTTGCGCACCTCCTCCAGGGACCTGCCGGTCTCGGCGAGCAGATCGGTGACGGGGATGCCGCCGACCGTCGCCGAGGACCACAGCAGCACCTGCGAGGTGCCGTGCTCGCCCACCACCAGGGCCTGCACATCGCGTGGCCGGGCCTTGAGCCGGTCGGCGAGCTGGACACGGAACCGCAGGCTGTCGATCAGCGTGCCCGTGAAGAACACCCGGTCGTGTCCGGCCAGTTGCAGTGTGAGGTCCGCCAGCGGATCGGGCGGATCGGTGACCACCATCAGCACCGCCTGCGGCGCGACGGCGACGACCTTCGCGACGATGTCCGCGTACACCTTGGCGTTGGTCTCCAGCAGCCGCAGCCGGCCCTGTGGGTCGGAGCGATCGGTTGCACCGCCGGCCTTCTCGTTCACCCCCGCGGTGATCACGACGACAGCGGCGTCCGCCAGGTCGTCGTAGCCTCCGCAGCGCACATCGACCGTGGGGGACAGCGGTGTGGCGTACCGCATGTCGGCGCGACTCCGGCCGCCCGCGCGCTGTCCCGGTCGATCACCACGATCTCCCGGCACGTGCCGCCGCGTTCGACCAGCGACAGCATGGTGGCGGATCCGACCGCGCCCACGCCGATGGCTCCGACCTTCATCGCACCACCTCTCCTTCCGGGTGGCCCGGCGGCGGTGACGGCGGCTCAAGGGCCACGACCGCCTCGCTCGTGTAGGCCAGGAAGGTGAGCGTCTCCTGGAAGTACAGCTGCACGGTGCTGTCGTCGTGCGACAGGTACCCGATCGACAGGTCCTGGCCGATGCGCAGTTCGAAGTCGCCGCCCCGGGTGGACACCAGAAAGGCCCCGTCGATGGCGGGCGCCCACACGATGTCGCCGTCCAGGAGCCTGGCGATGTGGTTGATGACCGGGTAGCCGTAGTCGGAGGTCTCACTGACGGCGGTGTACGCCTCGGCGCTCAGCGCCAGGGTGTAAGCGCCGCCCACGCCCGCCAGCCGCAGCGCGCTCATGGCCTGGCTGACGGCGTCGGGGTAGGCGCGCACCTCAGCGGGCAGGGTCAGGACCGGGTTGGAGGAGCTCGCGCGCAGACCTGCGATGCCGGCGGAGGCATAGCCTTCGAACACGGCCCGGTCCTCGGCGTACGCGATCCGCCGGGCGGCGTCCTTCACCGGTTGCCAGTCTGCGTCCTTGGCTCCGCGTGCGACGTCGTCGACCTGCTGCCGGTCGACGGTGAACGGAACACGGAGTTCCACGACGGGCTGGTACAGGCGGGTACGGGCCAGGACCCCCTCGGCGGGGGCATCGACGGTCTGCAGATGACCGGTGCCCACGCCGGACAGCTCCAGGCCTTCGGGCTCGGGCACGTCGACGATCCGGCGGGCCGCCACATGGCGCCTGAATGTACGCCGCGCCTCCTCCTCCAGGTCCGCCCAGGCGGCGGCGGAGATGGGCGCCAGTTCGCGGTGAAGGTTGTTCATCGGCGTCAACTGCCCTTCAGGTCACCGATCCCGAGGGAATCGTCCGGAGCCGCCACGTGCGCGAGGGGCATCGAGCCGGTCGTAGTACGGGTGCCATCGGCGTCGGCTGGGGGAGGGGCTTCGAGTTCGGCCTCGGTTCCGGCTGCGGACGCGCTTGCATCGGGTGGGTCGGGAAGGTCGTCGAGGAAATCGCTGGTGGGCACGTGGAACAGCGATCCGGTGACCGGGGTGGAGAAGTCCAGGATCCGGTCGTGGGACGCGGGCGGCGCGCCGAGGAACATGCGCTCCAGCATGGTCTCCGTCACCGCGGGGGTACGGGCGTACCCGATGAAGTAGGTGCCGAACTCGCCCTTGCCGACGGCGCCGAAGGGCATGTTGTCACGCAGGATCTCGTGTTTCGTACCGTCCGGGTCCTCGAGCGTGGTGAGCGCGACATGCGAGTCGGCCGGTTTGATCTCGTCGTCCAGTTCGATGTCGGACAGCTTCCGGCGTCCGATCACCATCTCCTGCGCCTCCACCGGGAGGGCGTTCCACGCCTGGAGATCGTGGATGTACTTCTGCACGATCACGTAGCTTCCGCCCGTGAAGGGGGGATCCTCGTCGCCGACCAGGACGGCCGCGCTCGCCGCCGGACCCACCGGGTTCTCCGTCCCGTCGACGAAGCCGAGCAGGTCCCGTACGTCGAAGTACTTGAAACCATGCACCTCGTCGCGCATCGTCACGGCGCCACGGAGACGCTCCATGATCTCTGCGGCCAGCGCGAAGCACAGATCCAGTCGTGCGGCCCGGATGTGGAAGAGCAGGTCACCCGGCGTGGACACGGCGCGGTGCAGGGGTCCGGCGAGTTCGCGGAAGGGGTGCAGCTCCGCCGGGCGCGGACCCGAGAACAGACGGTCCCACGCATCGGATCCGATACCCGTGACACAACTCAGCCTGCCCTCGGCCGTGGCACGGAAGCCGACGGCACGCTGCAGACCGTTCATGTCGGACAGCAGAGAGCGGACGACCGGCTCACCGCCGCGATCGACGGTCATCACGAGGAAGATGGCGGCAGCCGTCAACGGGGAGAGCACCGACTGGGGGACCGGTTCCTCGGAGCGTTCGGCCACGAGCCACACCCCTTTCCCGGGGCACGAGGGAAGGTGGGCGTCCACGCCCTTTGAGCCGCCGCCACGCCCCGGGGGCTGCGTACCGGTCCGGCTGCTCACGGTGTGCCGGGCGGTGCGGCGGTGACGGGAAACGTTCTCTCACCATAGGGCGGCCCCAACAGGTCTGCCACCGAGGCCCATGACGGAGCGTGAGCACGGTGGGACGGCGGTTCGGGACGCGAAAGATCGCCGTGGAGTGGCCTTCCGGTCGTGTAGCTGTCTGCTGCCTGCCTGTTGCCGCCGTGGGCGGTGGGTACGACCCGCGACCCTCACGGCCCAGCCGGCCCGAGTCCAGTGCCTTCTGTTCCTGGTCCGTACGAAACCGACGGGGTGCATGGTCGTAGCCCGGCGGTCCCGTCACGCGGGCTGCTCGGAGGCGAGCGGGGGTTCGGCCCAGATGAGGGGGCGCCTTCACCACCGCCTCCATCTCTGTTCCCACCCCGTTTTCCATCATCGCGGACTTATCCACAGGGTCTGACGCCTCTCGACGACCCGCTGTACGGTCATCCGCAGTTGATGTTCGTACGGCTGCGTGGACAGCGGGGGAGGCGGTCGGCATGACCGAGGTCGGTGCAGGGATCGAAACGGCAGTGCCGCGGCAGACGCCCAGGATCCCTTCGGTGCGGGGCTTCGCGCGGTGGCCGGTCGCAGACTCCCCCAAGGAGGAGGGCAAGGCCCTGCGCGCCCGGGTGCGGCGACGGTCGCACGCCGAGCTGCCGGTGGACGGCGACCGCCCGGACGCGGTCACCGCGGTCGAGGAGTCCAACCACGGCCGGATCCCCGAACTCACGCCGATACGCGTCGGCAGGATGGCGGCCTCCCCCTTCGCGTTCCTGCGCGGCTCGGCCGGCCTCATGGCCCACGACCTCGCACGCACGCCGAGCACCGGCATCAACGCCCAGATCTGCGGCGACGCCCACGCGGCCAACTTCGGCCTGTACGGGGACGCGCGCGGCGGCCTGGTCATCGACCTGAACGACTTCGACGAGACGGTGCACGGCCCCTGGGAGTGGGACCTCAAGCGCCTCGCCACATCGCTGGTCCTCGCCAGCCGTGAGGCGGCAGCCGACGAGGACACATGCCGTCAGGCGGCGCGCGACACCGTGGGCGCGTACCGGCGCACCATGCGCCTGCTGGCCAGGCTCCCGGTCCTGGACGCCTGGAACGCGATCGCCGACGAGGAGCTCGTCTCCCACACAGACGCCCACGACCTGCTCGGCACGCTGGAGCGGGTCTCGGAGAAGGCACGGAACAACACGAGCGGACGCTTCGCGGCGAAGTCCACGGAACCGGTCGAGGGCGGCGGTCGCCACTTCGTGGACGCACCGCCAGTGCTGCGCCGCATACCGGACGCCGAGGCGGCGGCGGTCGCGGCGTCGCTGGGGCAGTATCTGACTACGCTGTCCGAGGACCGCCTTCCGCTGCTGGCCCGGTACGCGGTGCACGATGTGGCGTTCCGCGTGGTCGGCACAGGCAGCGTGGGCACGCGCTCCTATGTGGTACTGCTGCTCGACCACCGCGGCGAGCCGCTGATCCTGCAGGTCAAGGAGGCGCGTCCGTCCGCTCTGCTCCCCCACCTGGCCACGGCCGGCCACCCGGTGCCGCACGTGGAGCACGAGGGCCGCCGGGTCGTCCTCGGCCAGAAGCGCATGCAGGTGGTCAGCGACATCCTGCTGGGCTGGACGTCGGTCGACGGACGTCCCTACCAGGTACGGCAGTTCCGCAACCGCAAGGGCAGCGTCGACCCCGCCGCCCTGGCTCCCAACCAGATAGACGACTACGCCCGCATGACCGGAGCGCTGCTGGCCCGTGCCCACGCGCACAGCGCCGACCCGCGCCTGATCTCGGGCTACTGCGGAAAGAACGACGAGCTGGACGAGGCGATAGCCACGTTCGCCGTGTCCTACGCGGACCGTACGGAGGCGGACCACGCGGAACTGGTGGCTGCGGTGCGTGGGGGGCGGATTGCCGGGGAGATGGGGGTCTGATGGGGGCGGGAGCGGGGAGGCCCCCCGATCTCCCCGACTTGCCCCGAGTCCGCCCCCGCACCCACCCCCGTCCCCCACCAGCCCCCACGCCCGACCGGAAGAACGGTGCCGCGTACGTGTCTTAGGCTGGTCCGGTGACGACGCCCGAAGCCGAGCAGAGCGAGTCCGTGTCCGCCGCCGAGGAACCGGTTGCCGAAGGTCCCGGGTCCGGCGAAGGTGCGGCCATGGGAGTAGACGGTGCCGGGTCCGGCGAAGACGCGGGCTCCGGGGCAGAAGGTCCGGGGACAGACGGTCCGGGGACCGGCGAGGGCCCGGACGGCCCGGTCGGCGGGGCGCGGCCCGAGGATCGGCTGGAGCGGGCCGTGCGGGCCGCCGAGCAGGCGTTGATCGAGTACGAGATCGCCGTGGAGACCTTCCGCGTCGAGGTCGAGAACTTCTCCCGGCTGCACCACCAGAAGCTGGGCCCGATGTACGCCCGCCTCGACGAACTGGAGGCGGATATCGCCGAGGCGCGGGCCGCCCGGACCGGCGACGCCGAGGACATACGCCTCGCTGACGAAGCACGCGCCCGGGTCATGCCGATGCCGGGCGTCGAGGAGCTGTTCCACGGCTGGATGGACTCCGACGGACTGTTCCCGGAGGCCCAGGCCATGCTCACGGACCGTCCCGTGCGGCCTCCGCAGCGTGTCCGCCCCAGCGAGGAGGCCCGCAAGCTGTACCGGGAGCTCGCCCGCAAGGCCCACCCCGACCTCGCTCAGGACGAGGAGGAGCGCACGCGGCGCGACGAGTTCATCGCCCGGGTTAATGTCGCCTACGCCCGCGGCGACGAGGCCCTGCTGCGGGAGCTGTCCGCGGAGTGGGCCGCCGGGCCGGTCCCGAAGGAGCGCAGGCCGAGCCGCAGCGAGGAGCTCTACGCCCGCCTAGAGTGGCTTGCCCAGCGCAAGGACATGCTCACGCTGGTGGCCCAGGAACTGGAGGAGAGCGCGATCGGCTCGATGCTCCGGCTGGCCCCAGACGACCCTGACGGTCTTCTCGAGGACATCGCGGAGCAGCTGCTGGCCCAGGTGGCGGAGAAGGAAGCCGAGCTGGTGGCACTGCGCGGCTGAGTCCGTGCTCGCCGTCTGCGGTGGCGCGGGTCAGGGGGACGGCGTACTGCTCACCGGTCCCCTGTCGTCCAGCCGCCCGTGCACGGCAGCCCTCAGGGGCGGGGGCCCAGGTCCGTGCTTCGGTCGGGTAGCGTCGGAGTATGCATTTCGGAGCTGGTGTGCCCACGGTCGGGGTCACGGACCTCAAGGACGGCGACTTCCTGCTGGACGTCCGCGAGGACGACGAGTGGCAGGCGGGTCATGCCGCTGGGGCGTTGCACATTCCCATCAGTGAGTTCGTGGCGCGCTATGGCGAGTTCACGGAGGCGGCGCCGCAGGACGGCCGGATCCATGTGATCTGCCGCTCCGGTGGGCGTTCGGCCCAGGTCGCGATGTACCTGGTCCAGCAGGGCGTCGACGCCGTGAACGTCGAGGGCGGTATGCAGGTCTGGGCCGCCTCCGGCCGTCCTGTCGTGGACGCCAAGGGCGAGTCGGGCTTCGTGCTGTAGTACGGGACGCGGGGCCCGCCCGGGAGCGGGCCGGGTGCTCATCCCAGTGGGTGTGCCGCCAGCAGGTCGCCCAGTGTCTCTTCGTGGGCCGCGGCGGGGCCGAGCGAGAGTTCGAGGTGCTTGGCCCAGGCGTGGTAGCGGTGCAGCGGGTAGTCGACGTCGGCGCCGAAGCCTCCGTGCAGATGCTGCGCCGTCTGCACCACCCGGCGTACGCCTTCCGAGGCCCAGATCTTCGCCACCGCCACATCCCCGGCTGCCGGTAGTGCGCCGGCCGCTCCAGAGCCGATGCGCCAGGCTGCCTGCCAGAGTGTGGCCTCCATGGCCCGCAGGTCGATGTACCGGTCGGCTGCCTGGACGGCGACCGCCTGGAACGTGGCGATGGGGTGGCCGAACTGCTCCCGCTTGCCGGTGTACTCGCTCGTCATCTCCAGTACGCGTTCGCCGAGGCCGAGTGCGAGTGCGCAGGTGCCGGTGGTGAGCAGCAGGCGCAGCTGGTCCCAGGCTCCCTCGGCGTCGAGTACGTGGCGCCCCGTGATCCGCGCCGACTCGAGCCGCAGTTCCGCGAGCCGTTCTCCACTGGTGGAGAACTGCTCGGCAAGGACGACGCCCTCGTGCACCCTGGGTACCAGGGCGAGGACGGTGAGGCCCGAGTCGTCGGTGTGCGCGGGTACGAGGATGCTGTCGGCGTTGTATGCCCAGGGCACCGCCGTCTGCATGCCGTCCAGCGTCCAGGTACCGTCTGTGTCCCGCCGTGCGATCACCGAGAGTTCGGCAGGGTCGTGGCCGGTGCGGCCGTGTGCGGCGACGGTGAGTACCTGTTCTCCGCGACCTGCCCGTGCGAGCAGCTCTTCTTTGAGTTCGGGGCTGCCGTGGGCCTGGATGACCGTGGTCGCGGCTGTGTTTTCCAGCAGTGGTACGCGTGCCAGTACCTTGGCCGATTCCCGGAGCACCAGGCAGAGCGCGATCGGGTCGAGGCCGGCCCCGCCGTACTGTTCGTCCAGCAGCAGGCTCAGCAGGTCCGCGGTTGCGAGCCGCGCCCATAGTGCTCGGTCGAAGTCGTCGGCCACGGTGCCGGGGCTGAGCGCGGGGGTGGGCACCGCGTCCGGCGCGACTGCGGCGAACACGGCTTTCGCCGCCTCGAGTGCCGCCTGCTGCTCCTCGCTGAAGGTGAAGTCCATGGCTTGTCCTCCTGGCGGATCCGCTGATCTGACGGAGCGTCAAGATAGAACAGGTTCTAGAAGAAGGGAACGGCCGGTCGGCGAGAGCCCGGACAGGATGACCGTCAGTTGTCGTTCTGTCCGGCCGTCTGTGGCCGCCGGCCGTCCCCACCGACTCCGGCACCGGCGCCGACCTCGACGCAGGAGCCGGAATCGGCGCAGCTCACCGGTCGAAGTCGAGCTCCACCGCTTCGGTGACCGGATGCGACTGGCAGGCCAGCACGTATCCCGCGTCCGTCTCCTCCGGCTCCAGCGCGAAGTTGCGGTCCATGCGTACCTTCCCCGAGACCAGGAAGGCCCGGCAGGTCCCGCACACGCCGCCCTTGCACGCGTAGGGCGCGTCGGGGCGGTTGCGCAGCACCGTCTCCAGGAGCGACTCGCCGTCCTGGACGGGCCAGGTCCCGCCGCGCCCGTCGAGCCGCGCGGTCACCGTGCTGTGCGCCGGAGCCGGTACGGACGGCCCGGCGGGGGTTCCGTCGTCCACATGGAAGATCTCCTCATGGATGCGCGTCCGCGGGACGCCGAGCCCGCGCAGCGCCCGCTCCGCCGACTGCACCAGTCCCAAGGGTCCGCACAGGAACCACCCCGCGACCTTGTCCACGGAGAGCAGTGCCGGCAGCAGCCCGGACAGCCGCTCCCGATCGAGCCGTCCGGACGGCAGTCCTGCCTGCTGCTCCTCCCGGGAGAGCACGGTGGCCAACTGGAACCGGTCTGGAAAGCGGTCCTTGATGTCGGCGACCTCCTCCAGGAACATCGTCGAGGCGGACGTCCGGTCGCTGCGTATGAGGCAGAACCGCGCCTGGGGTTCTCGCGCCAGCAGCGTCGCGACGATCGACAGCACGGGTGTGATCCCGCTGCCACCCACCACCGCGGCGTACATACCGGGTGCGGGCACCAGTGTGAACCGGCCCGCCGGGGTCATCACCTCCAGCTCGTCGCCGACGGTGATCTCCTTGAGCGCGTAGGTGGAGAAGGCTCCGCCGTCGACCAGCCGTACCCCGACGCGCAGGGTGCTGGGGCCCTCGGCGTCCGGTGCGGGGGCGGGGGAGCAGATCGAGTAGGTGCGCCGGACCTCCGTGCCGTCGACGGTGCGGCGCAGGGCCAGGTGCTGGCCGGGTGCGTACCGGAACTCCTCGCGCAGTGCGGGCGGCACGGTGAGGGTCAGCGCCACGGAGTCGTCGGTGAGCTGGTCGATCGCGGCCACCGGGAGCGCGTGGAACCGGGCCATCACAGCTCCTTGAAGTGGTCGAACGGCTCGCGGCAGGCCAGGCAGCGGCGCAGGGCCTTGCACGCGGTGGAGGAGAACCGGCTTAGCAGCTCGGTCTCGGCGGACCCGCAGGACGGGCAGCGCACGGGCTCGTCCTTGCGGGAGGCGGTGAGTGCGTGCGTCGCGTCCGCTCCGCCGGGGTCGGTGGCCGTCCGCGTGGGCCCCAGCTGCACTGCGACCGGGCAGGACGTCTCCTGGTGCCGGGTGCGCGGGGGCGCTATCCCGCACTGGTGCAGTTTGCGGCGGCCTTCCTCGGTGATGTCGTCCGTCGACCAGGCGGGGGTGAGCACTGTGCGCACGACGACGTCGCGTACGCCGTGCTCGTGCAGTACCCGCTCTATGTCCAGGGACATCGCCTCGATCGCGGGGCATCCGGTGTAGGTGGGGGTCAGCTCGACCTCCACGGAGTCCGTGCCGTGGGCATGGACCGAGCGCAGGACGCCGAGCTCCTCCAGGGTGAGTACGGGCAGCTCCGGGTCGGGGACGGAGCCGGCGAGTCGGCGCAGTTCCTCTTCGAGGGCCGTGGTCGTCACCATGACGCCCCCGGATGGCTGCGGTGCAGATGCTGCATCTCGGCGAGCATCCGCCCGAAAGGCTCGGTGTGCAGGCCCTGCCGTCCCGCGCCCGCTGTCCACGCCCCGGACTGCGGTCCCTCGGGAATCTCCAGGGTGGCCCGGCGCAGGACGTCGCCCACCGAGCTCAGCCAGGCTTCCCGCATGGCCGTCCAGTCGGCGTCCACACCTTTGATCGGCTGGAACATCTCCCCTGTGAACCGCCACAGCGCCTCGCACGCGCGCCGCATCCGCTCATGGCTGATGTCCGTGCCGTCGCCGAGCCTCAGGGTCCACTGCTCGGCGTGGTCCTGGTGGTAGGCGACCTCTTTGACGGCCTTGGCCGCGAGGCCCGCGAACTCGCCTGTGCCGCAGGCAAGCTGGGTGTAGAGGAGCCGCTGGTAGGTGGAGAAGTACAGCTGCCGGGCGATGGTGTGCGCGAAGTCGCCGTTGGGCTGCTCCACCAGCTGGAGGTTGCGGAAGGCGCGCTCCTCGCGGAGGTAGGCAAGCTCGTCCTCGTCGCCCGCCATCGACAGCAGCACTCGGGCCTGGCCGAGCAGGTCGAGGGCGATGTTGGCGAGGGCGACCTCTTCCTCGAGTACCGGCGCGTGACCGGCCCACTCCCCCAGGCGGTGCGAGAGCACCAGGGCGTCGTCGCCGAGGGCCAGGGCGGCCGCGGTGCGCACGGTGACGGTCACAGGTGCTTCACCCCCTCCGGGATCTCGTAGAACGTGGGGTGCCGGTACGGCTTGTCGGCGGCCGGCTCGAAGAAGGGGTCCTTCTCGTCGGGTGAGGACGCCGTGACGGCGGACGACGGGACGACCCAGATGGAGACGCCTTCGCCGCGCCGGGTGTACAGGTCACGCGCGTTGCGCAGGGCGAGTTCCGCGTCCGGGGCGTGCAGGCTTCCGGCGTGGGTGTGCGAGAGGCCGCGGCGGGAGCGCACGAAGACCTCCCACAGGGGCCAGTCGGTGTTCGTCATGCCTGCGTCGCTCCTGTCACACTGTGGTGCTTTGCCGCGTGGGCCGCGGCCGCTTCCCGTACCCATGCGCCTTCGTCGTGCGCCTGCCCGCGCTGTGTGATGCGCTGCTCGTTGCAGGGGCCGTTGCCCTTGAGGACCTCCCGGAACTCCGTCCAGTCGATGGGGCCGAAGTCGTAGTGCCCCCGCTCCTCGTTCCACCTGAGCTCGGGGTCGGGGAGGGTGAGGGCGAGTGATTCGGCCTGGGGCACGCAGATGTCCACGAAACGCTGGCGCAGCTCGTCGTTGGAGTGCCGCTTGATCTTCCACTCCATCGACTGCGCGGAGTGCGCCGACTCCTCGTCGGGCGGGCCGAACATCATCAGGGAGGGCCACCACCAGCGGTCCACCGCGTCCTGCGCCATCGCATGCTGCTCCGGCGTGCCCCGGCTTAGGGCGAGCAGCAGTTCGTACCCCTGGCGCTGGTGGAAGGACTCCTCCTTGCAGATGCGGACCATGGCGCGGGCGTAGGGCCCGTAGGAGCAGCGGCACAGAGGCACCTGGTTGGTGATCGCGGCGCCGTCCACCAGCCAGCCGATGGCGCCGACGTCCGCCCAGGTCAGCGTGGGGTAGTTGAAGATCGACGAATACTTCTGGCGGCCCGAGTGCAGTTTGTCCAGAAGCTCGTCGCGGCCGGTGCCAAGTGTCTCCGCGGCGCTGTACAGGTACAGCCCGTGGCCCGCTTCGTCCTGGACCTTGGCTATCAGGATCGCCTTGCGCCGCAGTGAGGGCGCGCGGGTGATCCAGTTGGCCTCGGGCTGCATGCCGATGATCTCGGAGTGCGCGTGCTGGGCGATCTGCCGGACGAGGGTGGCCCGGTAGGCGTCGGGCATCCAGTCGCGCGGCTCGATGCGCTCGTCGGCGGCGACGGTGGCGTCGAAGACGGCCTGGTAGGCCGTCGTGTCCGGCTCCGTGCCACCCGAGCCGGCCATCCGGTGGGCTGCTGCTGTCGCCATGCGGACCCCCTCGACCACTCCGTCTCCCGACCGATCGTTCGGTCCGGTCGATTCAATGGTCGGTCGAGGCGCCGTAGGGTGTCAATCGCTGTGGACAACCTCCGGGCCGCCGTCCGGCCGCTGGGCCCATCGGGCTGTGCGGGACGGGCGGGGCTGAGTACCGTTCGGTGCGCACGGCGCGCTGTGCTGCGACCGGGTGATACGGCCCGGACGGCCCACGGCAGAGCGGCGGCCGGTGGACCGGATCGGCGGCAAGGCACGGCACCGGGGCGCGAGGCTCGGGAGACGGGGCGGGATGGACACGTACGACAAGGGACCGGACGCCGGGCGGGAGCAGCCCGGCGGTTCCGACGACCCGGTGTCCCACCTGCCCGAGCGCGCCGCCAGGGACGTATTCGAGGACCCGGCGCCGACGCAGGCCCCGGAGTGGTCCGGCACGGACGGCCCCCTCCCCGAGGCGCCGGCCCTGGTCGAGCCCGAGGCCACACTCCCCACCGGTCCCGGCGACGGTGAGGCGCCCGCCGCCCGCACGGGCCTGACCGCCCTCTCCCTGCCCTATCAGATCGCCGCCGTACTGGCGCTCGCGGTCGTCGCCGTCGCCGCCTGTGTGCATATCGGGATGGTGTTCCTGCACGTCGCGCCGGCGAACACCGTCACCAAGAAACACGGCACGGCGATCGACGAATGGATCTACCCCGAGTTCGAACAGAACTGGAAGCTGTTCGCCCCCAACCCGCTGCAGCAGAACATCGACGTCCAGGTCCGCGCGGACGTACGCACCGGTGACGGCGGCGAGCGGACGACCGGCTGGTACGACCTGTCGGCGCTCGACGGCGCCGCCATCGACGGCAATCCGCTGCCGAGCCACACCCAGCAGAACGAACTGCGTCGCGCCTGGGACTTCTACGTCGCCTCGCACGACGCCCAGAACCGCCCCGCGGGCCTGCGCGGTGCGCTGGCGGAGGACTATCTGCGCCGCGTGGTCGCGCTGCGCCTCGGCCGTGAGCACGCGGCCGGCCGCGGCGAGGCCGTCGAACGCGTCCAGGTCCGCTCCCGCACCACCAACGTGCCCCCTCCCAAGTGGAGCGACGAGAAGGTCCCCACCGCACCCGACTACCGTGAGCTGCCCTGGTGGTCGCTGTCGGCCGCCGAATGGACGGGGGTGAACGCCTGATGAGCCGCTTCGCGCTGTCCCTCTCGCGTGGCATCGGCCGCGTCACCGAGGCCGCCCTTGGTCCGTACCAGACCGCGATCGTCCGCATCGGCTTCGCCGCCACCTGGCTGCTGTTCCTGCTGCGCGAGTTCCCGCACCGTCAGGAGATGTACGGACCCGACGGCCCGTGGAGCTGGAACCTGGCCCGGCAACTCATCGCGAACAACCACGCCTTCACGATTCTTATGTGGTCCGACAGCCAGGCGTGGTTCGAGACCGTGTACGCCCTCGCCGTGCTCTCCAGCGCCCTGCTGCTGCTCGGCTGGCACACCCGCGCCATGTCGGTACTGTTCATGGTCGGCGTGCTCTCGCTGCAGAACCGCAGCGTCTTCATGGGCGACGGCGGCGACAACGTCATCCACCTGATGGCGATCTACCTGGTGTTCACCCGCTGCGGGCAGCTGTGGTCGCTGGACGAACGGCGCGCGCGGCGCGCCCGCGCCGCACACGCGCTTGGCGAGCTGCCGCGGCCGGACCGGACGGGACCCGCGCTGTGGGCCGTGCTCGGCCTCGCGCTGGCCCTCGCGACGGGCGCTGGCTGGCTGGACATCGGGTGGCTCGTCGTGTTCTGGGGGTTGTGGGCGGTGCAGGGGCTGTGGTGGTGCGTCGAGAGGCGCGCCCCGCACTCGGAGCCCCGCATGCTGCTGGACATCGTCGCCAATCTCGTCCACAACGCGGCCCTGCTCGTGATCATGGCCGAGGCCTGTCTGATCTACTCGACTGCCGGCTGGTACAAGATCCAGGGCTCCCGCTGGCAGGACGGCACCGCGGTCCACTACCCGCTTCACCTCGACTACTTCTCACCCTGGCCCGCACTGTCCGACCTGCTGTCCTCGTCCGGTGTGCTGGTGCTGCTGGTGACGTACGGGACGGTCGCCGCGCAGGTCGCCTTCCCCTTCACCCTGCTCAACCGGCGCGTCAAGAACGTCCTGCTGGCGTTCATGATGACCGAGCACGCGGTGATCGCCGTGGTCCTCGGGCTGCCGTTCTTCTCGCTGGCGATGATCGCCGCCGATGCCGTGTTCCTGCCGACGCCCTTCTTGCGGCGGCTGGGCGCATGGGCGGCGCGCGGGCGTCGACGGCTCGCTCGGCACCGTGTCCGGTCCTCCCTGCCCGGGCCGCGCCTGCGGCAGCACGCCGACGAGGCGCCCGAGCACACACATGCCGGCACGCCGGCGTAAGCGTCCTGTCCTGAGCCCGACGGGTCTTGCCTGATACAGGCCGGAAACCAGCCGCCTGTGCTGTCCTTGCCGCTCGTGCCCCCGCGGATGCCCAAGCCCTCGACGCCGAGAGCTTCCCGGCCCGCGTCGCACGTAGGCTGCGGGGCATGACGGATCCGGCCTCCGGCACCACCGACCCGCTGAGCACCTGGCGCAGGCTCGCCGACGCCTGCGTCCTGCTCGACGGGTTCCACGCGCTCAAGCACGCGGTGCGTTTCCACGCACGCGTGCCGGTGGCCGTCACCACCGACCGGCAGGCCGCACTCTCCTTGGCCGACGAGCTCGCCCCCGACGTACGCGACACCCTGGACGCCCTCCTGGTGGAAGTCCCCGAGGACACCTACCAGGCGCTGGTGCCGCGCCCGCACCCCACCGGCGTGGCCGCTCTCGCCGTGCGCCCCGCACGCGAGGCCAACCTGGAGACGCTGCGGCGCACGCCCCGCCGCGCCCCCGTCGTCGTCCTCGACAACCCGCGCAACCTGGGCAACGCGGGAGCGGTGATCCGCCTCGCGGCCGGTTTCGGCGCGACCGGAGTGGTCACGACCGGCACCCTGGACCCCTGGCATCCCACGGTGGTCCGCGGCGGGGCCGGGCTGCACTTCGCGACCGTCGTGGAGCGGCTGTCCGTGGCCGAACTGCCGCCGGGCCCGCTCTTCGCACTGGACCCGGAGGGCGAGGACATCCGCGGACTGAAGCTCCCCGACGACGCCGTCCTCGCGTTCGGCTCCGAGCGCACCGGTCTGTCCGCCGAACTCCGCGACCGCACGGACCACCTGGTGTCCCTGCCGATGCGCCCCCAGGTCTCCAGCTACAACCTCGCGACCAGCGTGGCCATGACGCTGTACCACTGGAGCGCCGCCGGGGGCGCACCCGCTTGAGCCGGTCCTACGCCTCCCGGCGCACCTCCACCACACGGAAGCGGTTCGCCACGAACGCTCCGTCGCACAGGGCGGCGTTGGCCGCCGCGTTGCCGCCCGAGCCATGGAAGTCGGAGAACGCGGCCGTCTGGTTGACGTACACCCCGCCGGTCAGGTTCAGGGAGAGCTGAGCGCACTCCTCCAGGCAGGCCTCCTCGACGGCCTGCTCGACCTCCTCGGAGGTGGTGTAGGCGCCGACGGTCATCGCACCCTTGTCCCGGATCGTCCGCCGCAGCAGGTCCACCGCGTCAGCCGCCGAATCCACCGCGACCGCGAAGGAGACCGGGCCGAAGCACTCGCTCATGTAGGCGGCCTCGGCGTCCGGCTTGGCGCCGTCGAGCTTGACCACGACCGGTGTCCGGACGACCGCTCCCGGGAAGTCGGGGTTGGTGATCTCCCGGGAGGCCAGGGCGACCTCGCCCAGGCCGGCCGCCGCCTCCAGACGTGCCTTGACGTCGGGGTTCACGATCGCGCCGAGCAGTGCGTTCGCCCGGGCGTCGTCGCCCAGCAGGCCGTCGACCGACCGCGCGAGATCGGCGACCACCTCGTCGTAGGACTTCGGGCCCTCGTCGGTGGAGATGCCGTCCCGCGGGATCAGCAGGTTCTGCGGGGTGGTGCACATCTGGCCGCTGTAGAGGGAGAGGGAGAACGCCAGGTTCGACAGCATCCCCTTGTAGTCGTCCGTCGACTCCACGACCACGGTGTTGACGCCGGCCTTCTCCGTGTAGACCTGCGCCTGGCGGGCGTTGGCCTCCAGCCAGTCGCCGAACGAGGTCGAGCCCGTGTAGTCGATGATCCGGATCTCCGGGCGCACGGCGAGCGTCTTGGCGATGCCTTCGCCGGGGTGCTCGGCGGTCAGCGCCACCAGGTTCGGGTCGAAGCCCGCCTCGGCCAGCACCTGACGGGCCACCTGGACGGTGAGTGCGAGCGGCAGCACCGCGCGCGGGTGGGGCTTGACCAGGACCGCGTTGCCCGTGGCCAGGGACGCGAACAGGCCCGGGTAGCCGTTCCACGTCGGGAAGGTGTTGCAGCCGATGACCATCGCGATGCCGCGCGGGACCGGCTTGAACGTCTTGGTGAGCGCCAGCGGGTCCCGCTTGCCCTGCGGCTTGGTCCACTCCGCGGTGTCCGGGGTGCGGACCTGCTCCACGTACGCGTACGCCACGGCCTCCAGGCCGCGGTCCTGGGCGTGCGGGCCGCCCGCCTGGAACGCCATCATGAAGGCCTGGCCGCTGGTGTGCATGACCGCGTGCGCGAACTCGTGCGTCCGGTCGCTGATGCGCTTGAGGATCTCCAGGCACACCACCGCGCGCATCTCCGCGCCGGCGTCGCGCCACGCCCGCTGGCCCGCGCGCATGGCGGGCAGCAGCACGTCGATGTCCGCGTGGGGGTAGGTGACGCCCAGCTCGATCCCGTAGGGGGACGTCTCCCCGCCCGTCCAGTCGTCCGTGCCCGGCTGGCCGAGGTCGAGGCGGGTGCCGAGGAGGGCGTCGAAGGCGGCCTTGCCGGCCGCGGCGTCCAGGCTGCCGTTCTCTCCGTAGGCCTTCGGGTGCTCGGGGTGCGGGGACCAGTACGCGCGTGTGCGGATGGATTCCAGCGCCTGGTCGAGGGTGGGCCGGTGCTGGGCGATCAGCTGGTGCGCGGTGAGTTCGGCGGCCATGCGGGACCAACTCCTCGTCTCTCGAGCTCTTCCTTGAGCTTATGAGCTGGGCAGGAACAGGCGGACAGAGTTAGAGTAACCGAACGATCGGTCGGTACAAGGGGGACCGCCGTATCTGTGGAAAACCCCGTGCGGGAGGATCGCGCACATGACAGCACTCGACCTCAGCAGCCCCATGGCCGTCGTGGGCACCGGCACCATGGGCCAGGGCATCGCCCAGGTCGCGCTGGTAGCGGGCCATCCGGTGCGGCTGTACGACGCCGTCCCCGGCCGCGCCCACGAAGCGGTGGCAGCGATCGGTGGCCGCCTCGACCGGCTCGTCGAGAAGGACCGGCTCACCGCAGCCGATCGGGACGAGGCCCGCGCCCGTCTGCTGGCCGCCGGAAGCCTGGAGGAGCTGGCGGGCTGCTCGCTCGTCGTCGAGGCGGTCCTCGAGCGCCTGGAGGTCAAGCAGCAGCTGTTCCGGGACCTGGAGGACGTCGTCGGCGACGACTGCCTGCTCGCCACCAACACCTCGTCCCTGTCCGTGACCGCCATCGGCGGCGCCCTGCGCAACGCGGGCCGTCTCGTCGGCCTGCACTTCTTCAACCCCGCCCCGCTGATGCCGCTGGTGGAGGTCGTCTCCGGGTTCGCCACCGACGTCACCTCGGCCACGCGCGCGTACGAGACGGCCCGGGCCTGGGGCAAGACCCCGGTAGCCTGCGCGGACACCCCCGGTTTCATCGTCAACCGCATCGCGCGGCCCTTCTACGCGGAGGCGTTCGCGGTCTACGAGGCGCAGGCCGCCGATCCGGCCACCATCGACGCGGTCCTGCGCGAGTCCGGCGGATTCCGGATGGGCGCCTTCGAACTGACCGACCTCATCGGCCAGGACGTCAACGAATCGGTCACCCGCTCGGTGTGGGAGTCCTTCTTCCAGGACGTGCGCTTCACGCCCTCGCTCGCCCAGCGCAGGCTGGTCGAGTCGGGGAGGCTCGGACGCAAGAGCGGCCACGGCTGGTACGACTATGCGGACGGCGCCGAGCAGTCCGAACCGCACACCGCGGAGAAGGAGCGCCCCCCCGCGTACGTCGTCGCGGAAGGCGACCTGGGACCCGCCGGCGAACTGCTCGCCCTGATACGCGAGGCCGGCATCGGTGTCCGCGAGGACGAAGAGGACCACGGCACCCGTCTGGTCCTGCCCAGTGGCGGCCAGCTGGTCCTCGCCGACGGGCAGACCTCCGTCGAGTTCCGTGACGTCGTCTACTTCGACCTGGCGCTCGACTACCGCAGGGCGACCCGGATCGCCCTGTCCGCCTCCCAGGACACCTCCGCGCAGACCCTCGCCGAGGCCACCGGGCTGTTCCAGGCGCTCGGCAAGGACGTCAGCCTCATCGGGGACGTACCCGGCATGATCGTCGCTCGTACGGTGGCGCGGATCGTCGACCTGGCGCACGACGCGGTCGCCAAGGGCGTGGCCACCGAGGAGGACATCGACACCGCGATGCGCCTCGGCGTCAACTACCCTCTGGGCCCCTTCGAGTGGAGCCGCGGGCTCGGGCGCAGCTGGGCCTACGACCTGCTGGACGACCTGCACATGCGCGACCCCTCCGGGCGGTACGCCCCGTCCCTCGCGCTGTACCGCCACGCGTACGCATCCGAGAGGCGGGAGGGCACCTCATGACCACCGCGAGGCGTGACACGTACACCCCGGAGAGCCTGCTCTCCGTCGCCGTGCAGGTCTTCAACGAGCGCGGCTACGACGGCACCTCGATGGAGCACCTCTCCAAGGCGGCCGGTATCTCCAAGTCGTCGATCTACCACCATGTGGCGGGCAAGGAAGAGCTGCTGCGCCGCGCCGTCAGCCGGGCGCTGGACGGCCTGTTCGGGATCCTCGACGAGGAGCACGCACGCGTGGGGCGTGCCGTGGAGCGGCTCGAGTACGTCGTACGGCGCATGGTCGAGGTGCTGACCGCCGAACTGCCGTATGTGACGCTGCTGCTGCGAGTGCGAGGCAACACCGGCACGGAGCGGTGGGCGCTGGAGCGGCGCCGCGAGTTCGACCACCGGGTCGCCGAGCTGCTGAAGGCCGCGGCGGCCGACGGGGATGTGCGCGGCGACGTGGAGGTGCGGCTCGCGACGCGGCTGGTCTTCGGGATGATCAACTCGATCGTGGAGTGGTACCGGCCCGACGGGCGTGGCATGGGCGAGCGGGAGGTCGCCGACGCGGTCGTGCAGTTGGTCTTCTCGGGGCTGCGCCAGGAGCGCTGAGGCCGAGTGGCGCCCTGAGGGTCAGCCCTCCGGTTCCAGATCCTCCTCCTCGAAGACCAGCAGCGTGCGCGTGCTGAGCACCTCGGGGATCGCCTGGAGCCGGGTCAGGACCAGCTCGCGCAGGGCCCGGTTGTCGGGGGTGTGGACCAGCAGCAGTACGTCGAAGTCCCCGCCGACCAGGGCGATATGGGATGAGCCGGGGAGCAGGCGCAGCTGCTCGCGGACCGTGCGCCAGGAGTTCTGGACGATCTTCAGGGTGATGTACGCCGACGTGCCGTGGCCGGCGCGTTCGTGGTTCACCCGGGCGCCGAAACCGCGGATCACGCCGTCGTCCATGAGCCGGTTGATCCGCGCGTAGGCGTTGGCGCGGGAGACATGGACCCGCTCGGCGACCGCCCGTATGGACGCACGGCCGTCCGACTGGAGGATCTGCAGGATGTCCCGGTCGATGGCGTCGAGCGGGCGCGGCGGCTGAGCGGGGCCGTGCTCCGGCGGCTCAGCCATTTGTTCAGGTGCCATGCGCCCGCGCCTCCCTACCATGGACGTACTGCGTATATCTCAGGTTGTGGAGAACCGTTTGTCCACAGCCTGAAGGCGCCTGTAGCCAAAATGTGCCGACGACCGAACAATCGGTAGGTGAGGCGCATCACTCCCGTGGCGCGTCTGAAGCCGCTCCCACGAGGAGGTGCCGTCATGACGGTCATGGAGCAGCGGGGCGCCTACCGGCCCACACCGCCGCCCGCCTGGCAGCCCCGTACCGACCCCGCTCCGCTGCTGCCCGACGCACTGCCGTACCGCGTCCTCGGCACCGAGGCCGCCGCCAAGGCCGACCCGGAGCTGTTGCGCCTGCTGTACGCGCAGGTCGTGCGCGGCCGCCGGTACAACACGCAGGCGACAGCGCTCACCAAGCAGGGCCGCCTGGCCGTCTACCCCTCCAGCACCGGGCAGGAGGCCTGCCAGGTCGCCGCCGCGCTCGTGCTCGAGGAGCGCGACTGGCTCTTCCCCAGCTACCGCGACACCCTCGCGACCGTCGCCCGCGGCGTCGACCCCGTCGAGGCGCTGACCCTGCTGCGGGGCGACTGGCACACCGGTTACGACCCGTACGCGCACCGTGTGGCCCCCCTGTCCACCCCGCTGGCCACCCAGCTGCCGCATGCCGTGGGTCTTGCGCACGCCGCCCGGCTGAAAGGCGACGACGTGGTCGCGCTCGCCCTGGTCGGCGACGGCGGCACCAGTGAGGGCGACTTCCACGAGGCGATGAACTTCGCCGCCGTCTGGCAGGCACCGGTCGTCTTCCTCGTCCAGAACAACGGCTTCGCGATCTCCGTGCCGCTCGCCAAGCAGACGGCGGCACCCTCCCTGGCCCACAAGGCCGTGGGATACGGAATGCCAGGCCGTCTCGTCGACGGAAACGACGCGGCCGCCGTGCACGAGGTGCTCGCCGACGCCGTACGGCACGCGCGCCAGGGCGGCGGCCCCACGCTCATCGAGGCGGTGACCTACCGCATCGACGCCCACACGAATGCCGACGACGCGACCCGCTACCGCGGCGACGCCGAGGTCGAGGCCTGGCGCGACCACGACCCGATCCTGCTGCTCGAGCGCGAGTTGACCGAGCGCGGACTCCTCGACGAGAACGGGATAAAGGCTGCGCGTGAGGACGCCGAGGCGATGGCGGCGGACCTGCGGGCCCGTATGAACGAGGACCCGGCGCTCGACCCGATGGACCTCTTTGCCCACGTCTACGAACGACCCACCACCCAGCTCGTCGAGCAGGACACCCAGTTGCAGGCGGAGCTGGACGCCGAGGCCGCCGGACCGGAAGGAGCCGGGCGATGACGACCGTTGCCCTCAAGCCGGCCACCATGGCGCAGGCCCTCACCCGCGCGCTGCGCGACGCCATGGCCGCCGACCCGTCCGTGCACGTCATGGGCGAGGACGTGGGCACACTCGGCGGTGTCTTCCGTGTCACCGACGGGCTCGCCAAGGAGTTCGGCGACGACCGCTGCATGGACACGCCGCTCGCCGAGGCGGGCATCCTCGGCACGGCCGTCGGCATGGCCATGTACGGCCTTAGGCCGGTCGTGGAGATGCAGTTCGACGCGTTCGCCTACCCCGCGTTCGAGCAGTTGGTCAGCCATGTCGCACGCATGCGCAACCGCACCCGCGGCGCCATGCCGATGCCGATCACCATCCGTGTCCCCTACGGAGGAGGCATCGGCGGCGTCGAGCACCACAGCGACTCCTCCGAGGCGTACTACATGGCGACGCCGGGGCTCCATGTCGTCACGCCCGCGACGGTCGCCGACGCGTACGGGCTGCTGCGCGCCGCGATCGCCTCCGACGACCCGGTCGTCTTCCTCGAGCCCAAGCGCCTGTACTGGTCAAAGGACTCCTGGAACCCCGAGGAGCCCGAGACGGTCGAGCCCATAGGCCGGGCCGTGGTGCGACGCCCTGGCCGGAGCGCCTCGCTCATCACCTACGGCCCCTCGGTACCGGTCTGCCTGGAGGCCGCCGAGGCCGCACGGGCCGAGGGCTGGGACCTCGAAGTCGTCGATCTGCGCTCCCTGGTGCCCTTCGACGACGAGACGGTGACGGCGTCCGTGCGCCGCACGGGCCGGGCCGTGGTGGTGCACGAGTCGACCGGCTTCGGCGGGCCGGGCGGCGAGATCGCCGCGCGGATCGGCGAACGCTGCTTCCACTATCTGGAAGCCCCGGTGCTGCGCGTGGCCGGGTTCGACATCCCCTATCCGCCGCCGATGCTGGAGCGGCACCATCTGCCGGGCGTGGACCGGATCCTGGACGCCGTCGGGCGTCTGCAGTGGGAGGCGGAGAGCTGATGGCCCAGGTGCTGGAGTTCAGGCTGCCCGACCTCGGGGAGGGGCTCACCGAGGCGGAGATCGTCCGCTGGCTGGTCCAGGTCGGCGATGTCGTCGCGGTCGACCAGCCGGTCGTCGAGGTGGAGACGGCCAAGGCGATGGTGGAGGTGCCCTGCCCCTACGGAGGTGTGGTCACGGCCCGCTTCGGTGAGGAGGGCGCGGAACTGCCCGTGGGCGCTCCGCTGTTGACGGTCGCCGTCGGCGCTGCCGCGGACGAGGCCGAGGAGTCGTCCGGGAACGTCCTGGTCGGGTACGGCACCTCGGCGGCGCCCGCACGCCGCCGCAGGGTGCGCGCGCCGCAGCCCGGCTCGCGGCTCACGGACGGAGTGACCCGGACGGCGCGTCCCGGCTCCGGCCGGGCAACAGCCGAGACGGACTTCGCCGCTGTCGGCGCCCCGGCGTCCGCTGTCGCCGACGAGAGGTCCCGCGCTGCCGTCCCGGAGCGCCCCGACGGCCCCGTTCCGGTGATCTCCCCGCTTGTGCGCAGGCTTGCCCGCGAGCACGGCGTGGACCTGAGGCAGTTGGACGGTTCGGGGCCGGACGGGCTGATCCTGAGGGCCGATGTGGAGGACGCACTGCGGGCCGCGGTGGCCCGAACCGGGTCCTCGGCGGCCATGGCCGCCGCGTCCACCTTCGCCCCGGTCCCGTCCCGTACGTTCCCCTCGTCCGGGGCACCAGTCCCCGAAGCGGCGCCGTACACACCCGGACCGGGCACACGCGCACCCGGACCCCTCACCGCCGGCACCCGCGTCCCCCTCAAGGGTGTCCGCGGCGCCGTCGCCGACAAGCTCTCCCGCAGCCGGCGCGAGATCCCGGACGCCACCTGCTGGGTCGACGCGGACGCCACGGAACTCATGCGCACCCGGGCAGCCATGAACACGGCCGGCGGCCCGAAGATCTCCCTGCTCGCGCTGCTCGCCCGGATCTGCACCGCGGCCCTCGCCCGGTTCCCCGAGCTCAACTCCACGGTCGACACGGAGGCCCGAGAGATCGTCCGGCTCGACCAGGTCCACCTCGGGTTCGCCGCGCAGACCGAACGAGGACTCGTCGTGCCTGTCGTACGCGACGCGCACGTACGGGACGCCGAGTCGCTGACCGCGGAGTTCGCCCGCCTGACCGAGGCCGCGCGCACCGGGACCCTCACCCCCGGTGAGCTCACCGGCGGCACCTTCACCTTGAACAACTACGGGGTGTTCGGCGTCGACGGCTCCACGCCGATCATCAACCACCCCGAGGCGGCCATGCTCGGCATCGGCCGTATCGTCCCCAAGCCCTGGGTGCACGAGAGCGAACTGGCCGTGCGGCAGGTCGTGCAGCTCTCCCTCACCTTCGACCACCGGGTGTGCGACGGCGGTACGGCGGGCGGCTTCCTGCGGTACGTGGCGGACTGCGTGGAACAGCCGGGGGTGCTGCTGCGCACGCTCTGAGCCGGCTGCGCCACGGACATCCCTCGACACTGTGAGCAAGCTCCCGCGCACAGCTGCTGTGCGCGGGGGTGGCAATGATCCATCCGGCGCCCATACTCGGGGGCATGACCGCGTACGAGGACCCCGGTGACTGGGGCGCCGACGTGTACGACGCCGTCGTGCTCGCCGGCGGCTCCGCCCGGCGGCTCGGCGGGGCGGACAAACCCGCGGTGCGCGTCGGCGGACGGGCGCTGCTCGATCGCGTGCTGGCAGCCTGTTCGGGCGCGGCCACCACGGTGGTCGTCGCCGACCCCAGGCCCACCGCGCGCCCCGTGGTCTGGGCCCGCGAGGAGCCGCCGGGCGCCGGACCGGTCGCCGCGCTCGACACGGGCCTGGCACGGACCACCGCCGGACATGTCGTCGTGCTCTCCGCCGACCTGCCGTTCCTGGAGCTGGAGACCGTACGGCGGCTGCTGGCAGGCGTGGCGGCCGACGGCGCCGATGGGGCCGTGCTCACCGACACCGAGGGCCGGGACCAGCCCCTCGTCGCTGCCTACCGGAGCGCTGCGTTGCGCCGCGAGCTGGCGGGGCTGGCCTCCGAGCACGCCGGTCTCTCCGGCCTTCCGCTGCGGCGCCTGACCGCCCGGCTCAGTCTCACCCGTATCTCCGACCCCGTCGCGTCCTTCGACTGCGACACCTGGGACGACATCACCGCCGCCCGCACACGCATCAGGGAGCATGAGCACGTGCTGGATGAATGGATCTCCGCAGTCAAGAACGAACTGGGCATCGACCTCGACGTCGACACCGGCGTCCTTCTCGACCTCGCTCGTGATGCCGCGCACGGCGTCGCACGTCCCGCGGCCCCGCTGACGACGTTCCTCGTCGGCTATGCGGCCGCACAGGCGAACGGCGGGCCGGAGGCGGTCGCCGAGGCCGCCCGCAAGACAGCCGCGCTGGCCCTGCGCTGGGCGGACGAGGACCCCGCCGAGCCCGCGCCGGACGCCGGATGACCCAGCGCGGCGCCCAGGGACACCTGGACACCGAGGAACACGACGTGGAGGAGGCGCTGGCCGTGGCCAACGACAGCAGGGGCAGGAGCCGTCCGCAGCCGGCCCGCTCCGCCGGTTCCCCCGCGGAGCAACACGACCTGGATCTCGAAGAGGCCCTCGCCCTCGTCCGGGACCCGAATGCGCACACGCCCGGGCCCACCTCGCCGTCCCCGGAACGCGGCGCCCATACGCCCGGGCACGCGCCCAGCACCGCGGGGGACGCCGACAGCGAAGGCTCCGGCCCGGACCGTGCCGACGGTGCCGGGTCCCGTGTGACGTCGAAGCATCCGGACCGCCATCAGGCCACGCCCTGGCCCGAGGCCCGTGCGGTCGCCGAGCGCGCAGCCCGATCCGTGCCGCGCCGGGTGCCCGTCCATGTGCCCCTCGACGCCGCCCTCGGTCTCGTGCTCGCCGCGCCCCTCACCGCCCTCACCGATCTGCCCTCCTTCGACACCTCGGCCATGGACGGCTGGGCGGTCGCGGGCCCCGGTCCCTGGGCCGTACGGGAGGGGAACGGAGTCCTCGCCGGGCACGCCGAGCCCGCGCCTCTGGGTGACGGCGAGGCCGTGCGGATCGCCACCGGTGCCCGCGTCCCGCCGGACACCACCGCCGTGCTGCGCAGCGAACACGGCCGTATGGACGGCAACGGACGCTTGCACGCGGCCCTCCCCCAAGATCTCGGTTCCGCACCGGCAGGGGGGACCCCCACGGTCGCGCACGGGCAGGACATCCGGCCGCGCGGCCAGGAGTGCCACAGCGGGGACCAGTTGCTTCCCCGCGGCACCCAGGTCACCCCGGCCGTGCTCGGACTCGCCGCGGGCGCCGGGTACGACGCCCTGTCCGCGCTGCCCCGGCCGCGCGCCGAAGTCCTGATTCTGGGAGACGAGTTGCTCACCGCGGGCCTGCCCAAGGACGGCCTGATCCGGGACGCGCTCGGTCCGATGGTGCCGCCGTGGCTGCGGGCCCTCGGTGCCGAGGTGCCGGCCGTCCGGAGGCTGGGGGATTCCGCCGAGGCCCTGCAGCAGGCGATCACTTCCTCGACCGCCGACCTGATCGTGACGACCGGCGGCACGGCCGCGGGACCTGTCGACCACGTCCACCCCACTCTGCGCCGCCTCGGAGCCGAGCTCCTCGTCGACGGGGTGAAGGTGCGCCCCGGCCACCCCATGCTCCTGGCCCGCCTGCGGGAGGACCAGCACCTCGTGGGGCTGCCCGGCAACCCTCTCGCGGCCGTCTCCGGTCTGCTCACGCTCGCCGAGCCGCTGCTGCGCGGCCTTGGGGGGCGCCTGGCACCGGAGTTGTACACGCTGCCTCTGAAGGACTCCGTCCACGGCCACCCGTACGACACCCGGCTCGTCCCTGTCTCCGTCCGGGCCGACCATGCGGTGCCGCTGCATTACAACGGCCCGGCGATGCTGCGCGGCATCGCCGCCGCGGACGCCCTCGCGGTCGTACCGCCGGGTGGCGCGAGGCACGGTGAGGAACTGGAACTCCTCGACCTCCCCTGGGCCTTGGCGGGGTGAATTCCGCACCGTGACTTCGGGAACGTGTCGTCCGGAGCGTAGCCTGGAGAGCGTGACTCTGGCGGGTGACTTGGCAGGGTGAGTCACTAGAGGGTGTGTTTCACCGGGTTCCTCCGAGGATGCCCCGGCCTTCGGGCCGGGGAGGAATCGGACTCCTGCGGAGCAGGGCAGGGATAGCCGGATCGCCGTCAGGGCGATCCGGTGTCGACCCCGCGCGGCGGTGATGTCGCCCACGATGATCGAGAACTCTCGACTGTCAGTCCTCCCGGGTAGGTTCGGATGCATGACGGCAGAAGCGACCGCGAAGGACGCCGGGCATGCCCGGTACACCTTCCGTGTGCGCCTGTCGAACACGGCCCGGCGCCGGCTGGAAGCCGAGTGGGATCGGTGCCGGTGGGTCTGGAACGAATGTGTGGCCAAGTCCAAGCAGGTCCACGTGCGGGGCAAAGCGGGCGGGGAGAAGCTGACGTGTGGTCCGGCGCAGCTCGACAAGATGCTGACCGAGGCCCGCAGGGGGATGCCGTGGCTGGCTGAGGGCGCGAGCGTGCCTCAGCAGCAGGTGATACGCGACTTCGCCAAGGCTCGCGCGAAGGCCCTGAAGGACCTCAGGGACCGGGTTGCGGCGCACCGTCGGGCGGGGATGCCCCGGTGGAAGAAGAAGCGGGAGGCGCGGCCGAGCCTGAACTACACCCGGCGCGGCTTCCGGGTTGATGACGGTCGTCTGCACCTGGCGGGCGGGATCGTGGTGAGCGTGGTGTGGTCGCGGGAGCTGCCGGCCGACCCGTCCAGTGTGCGCGTGTACCAGGACGGCCTCGGCCACTGGTACGCGTCCTTCGTCGTCCCGGCTCAGGTTGAGCCGCTCTTTGAGACCGGCCGCGTCCTGGGCGTGGACTGGGGTGTGAAGGAGACCGCCACCACCACGGACGACGCCTACGACCTCCCGCATGGCGAGTACGGCAAGCGGGCCGCGCAGCGGCTCGCGAGGTACCAGCGGATGATGGCCCGGCGGCGCCGGCCGAAGGGGCAGCCCGCATCCGCCGGCTACCGGAAGGCGCAGGCCCAGGCGGCGAAGCTGCACAAGAAGATCGCGAGGCAGCGGGAGGACACCGGTCGCAAGTGGGCCAAGGGTGTGATGCGCGGTCATGACGGGGTTGCGGTGGAGGACTTCCGGCCGAGGTTCCTCGCGAAGACCACGATGGCCCGCAAGGCGGCCGATGCCGCCATCGCCGCGACCAAGCGTGCCCTGGTCGAGATGGGCCGCAAGCATGCGCGAGAGGTCCGTCTGGTGCACCCGGCGCACACCACGATGGACTGCGCAACGTGCGGAGCGAGAACCAAGCACGCACTCCCTCTCTCGATGAGAACGTATGCCTGCACCGTGTGCGGATCCGTGTCCCCCAGGGACAAGAACTCCGCCCGCGTGATGCTGGTCCGGGCAGGTTGGAACCCGGACGGTGCTGAGGGCGTAAGACCTCCTGGTCCGCTGGACCGAGAGGCTGCCTGAGCCGTAAATCCCCGCTCAGCCCTGGAGGGTGGAGAATCCCCTCCCTCAGGGAGGGGAGCCTTCAAGTGAAACGTCCGATCCTGAGGCGGGCAGCTGCTGACCGTGGGCACACCCGGCGGTCGCCTGCCGACCGGGCTGACACCCTGGTGGCCACGTGCTGACTGTGCACTCACCACGGCGGGCACTTGCTGACTGTGGTGTGGTCACCCCGGCGGGCACTTGCTGACTGTGTGGTCACCCCGGCAGTCACTTGCTGTCCGGGTGCCCGCCCCGTCACCCATCGGGTGGAAGTCCCGGAGCGGGCGCACCTGGCGGTCTTCCCCCTTGGCGTAAGGCGCCGTGCCGTCGGCTCTCGATGGGCTGACCCTGAGGAGTAGCGTCCCCCTCATGTACGCGATCACGATTCCTGAACCTGGTGGACCCGAGGCGCTGGTGTGGACCGAGGTCCCCGATCCCGTACCCGGCGAGGGCGAAGTGCTGGTCGATGTCGTGGCCGCCGGCGTCAACCGCGCCGACGTCCTTCAGCGGCAGGGCTTCTACAACCCACCGGCCGGTGCCTCCCTCTATCCCGGACTCGAATGCTCGGGGCGCATCGCCGCGCTGGGCCCGGGTGTCTCGGGGTGGGCCGTCGGCGACGAGGTCTGTGCACTGCTCGCGGGCGGCGGCTACGCCGAGAAGGTCGTCGTCCCCGCGGGGCAGCTGCTGCCCGTGCCGGAGGGCCTCGAACTGCGGCATGCCGCCGCGCTGCCGGAGGTGACCTGCACGGTCTGGTCGAACGTCTTCATGGTTGCCCATCTGCGCCCCGGCGAGACGCTGCTCGTGCACGGCGGATCCAGCGGCATCGGCACCATGGCGATCCAGCTCGCCAAGGCTGTGGGCGCCAAGGTCGCGGTCACCGCGGGCAGCAAGGAGAAGCTGGAGCGCTGCGCGGATCTGGGAGCGGACGTACTGATCAACTACCGCGAGCAGGACTTCGTGGAGGAGATCCGGGAGGCCACGGCCGGAGAGGGCGCGGACGTCATCCTCGACAACATGGGTGCGATGTACCTGGACCGCAATGTCCAGGCACTCGCGGTGAACGGGCGGCTCGCGATCATCGGCCTGCAGGGCGGGGTGACGGGCGAGCTGAACATCAACACATTGCTGAGGAAGCAGGCCGCGATCACGGCGACCTCGCTGCGGGCGCGTCCGCTCGGTGAGAAGGCGGCGATCGTGGCGGCGGTGCGCGAACACGTCTGGCCGCTGATCGCCGCCGGTCACGTCCGTCCGGTCGTCGACCGGGAGATTCCGATGAACGACGCCGCCGAGGCCCATCACCTGCTGGAGGAGAGCGGGCACATCGGGAAGGTCCTGCTGGTCGTGCCGTAGCCGGGCGCAGCGGTCACTCCCGGCGCAGACGCAGGGCGAGGAGGGCGAGTCCCAGTCCGGCACCGACGAGGACCAGACCGCTGCCGAGGGGCAGTATCTCCGTCACGGGTTCCGAGCCCCCGGCCTCCCGGGCGAGGACGGCGGAGTCCTGCGACGGGGTGGGCGAGGACTTCAGCGGGTCGACCGCACCGATGGACTCCTCGTCCCCCAGGTCGGGGTACTGGGTGTCGTTCTCCGTCGGCTCCTGCAGTGCCGAGGGGTCCTCATCCGTGTACGTCGGCTCGTCCCCCTGGTCCTCCGGTGAGGAGTCCGTCCGCCCGGGCCGCAACCGTCCCACTCCGGGCAGGCTTCCGGCACGGGAGGGATCGGGCGAGGACAGGGCGGAGGCCGCCAGTGCCGGCGCCGTCGAACGCCTGGCGGCGGGTGCGCCCGCGGGGGTGCGGGACGCCTTGAGCTCGAAGACCGCCATGCGGATGGATGCCGCCGGGGCCTTGGCCGCGAGGGATCTGCCGGTGGCTGAGGTGGAAGTCCTGTGCGCGAGGGAAGTAGCGGCACGGGGAGCGGGGGCCGCCGCTTTGTGCTCCGTGGGGGCTGAGTGTGCGGTGGCGGGTATCGCCTTGTGCTCCGCGTGGGCTGAGTGTGGGGTGGCGGGTATCGCCTTGTGCTCCGCGTGGACTGCATGAGCAGTGGCGCGTACCGCCTTGCCCCTTTCGGGAGCTGCGTGAGCGTTGGCCAGTGCCGCCTTGTTTCCCACGACGGTTGCGTGAGCGGTGGCGGCTGACGTCTTGTGTCCCGCGACGGTTGCGTGAGCGGTGGCGGCTGACGTCTTGTGTCCCGCGAGGGCTGAGTGCGCGGCGACGGCTGACGCCTTCTGTCCCCCGCCGTAAAGGGAGCCGGTCGTGGCCTCCGGCCTGTGCGCAACGGCGCTGGGGAAGCACGAGGCGTATGCCCCGTACCCGGCGGCATGCACGCGGGTCGCGGGCGGCGCCGTGGCGGGCCGCACGGAGTGTGCGGACCGGGTCGCGTACGCCGATGAGGCGGCGACAGCGGAATAGCGGGTGTCGTGCGTAGGCTGAGCGGCGGACGACGCGGACCGGGGGCCGGAGCGGGACCCGATCCCGTACTCGGGCGACATGCCGTACGCGGGGGATATGCCCAAGAGGGCCGTCGTCGTGAGGACGGACGGCAGAACGGACACGCGAAGCGTGCGGAACGTGGTCGGCGTACAGAGCCTTGGAGTCACGCGTGTGACCCCCTCCCGTGCTCGGGGCGGCAAGATCAACGGCTTCAGCCTCACACGGGCCCCCATATCCGGCATCTCGGCTCTGGGCCCGATGAGAGGCCCGCTCTCCGGCCGTCATTTCCCCACCCGGCCCACCGCATAGAGCGGCATGTCAATGCGCCACGCCGTGCCTACGCTGCTGAAACGCGATTTCACGCGACGGTGCCCGGCTGTGCACGGAGCCGGAGGCGCGGACCCGGGCGGTGTGGGTGCCGGACGCCGGGAAGACGAGCGCGGTCCTGGTGCGGCTGGAGGCGGAAGGGCTGGTCAAGCGGGAGGAGTGGGGCGCGAGAGGGCACGCGTACGGACTCACCGAAGCAGGCCGTGGCGAACTGCACGACGGGTACCTCCGTCCGCAGGACCGCTGCATCCGTCCGGTGGAACGCCCCGGTCCGCCGCGTAATGAACAGGCCGCCAAGCCGGCCGTGGCCGTCGACACACCCGAGGCTGCGCTCCATCGGCTCGACCCCCTGCGAGGCCAGGCTGCCTCGCCCGCTGCGAGGCCATGCCGCGGCGCCTCGCCGGGTCGTCGACGAAAGCGCCTGCCGAGCCCGGACAGGGGTGTGTCGCAGGGTGGATCACCTCTCACCGAGGGCACATGACTGGTGTGATGCACCCGTGCGAGAGAATGGCGGCATGGAGATGCCGAGGAACGAAAGGTCGTCCGAGAACGCCCAGAGGATCCTGGTCGTAGGCCAGGACGGAATGGCACTCGGCGGCACCGGAGACGATGACTCCCGCGAGGTCCCGGTGACCGAACAGGTGGAGCAGCCCGCGAAGGTCATGCGTATCGGAAGCATGATCAAGCAGCTGCTGGAGGAGGTGCGTGCGGCTCCTCTGGACGAGGCGAGCCGACAGCGCCTGAAGGAGATCCACGCCAGTTCGGTGAAGGAGCTGGAGGACGGTCTCGCCCCCGAACTCGTCGAGGAACTGGAGCGGCTCTCCCTGCCCTTCACGGACCACGTCATTCCGAGCGACGCGGAACTGCGTATCGCGCAGGCACAGCTGGTGGGCTGGCTGGAGGGGCTGTTCCACGGCATCCAGACCACCCTGTTCGCCCAGCAGATGGCGGCGCGGGCTCAGCTGGAGCAGATGCGCCGGGCCCTGCCGCCGGGCGTCGGCTCCCCCGACGGCGAGGAGGACGGTCGCACGGGCGGCCGGGCCGGCGGACCGTACCTGTAGAACCCGGGAACGTACGAGGGCCGGGCACCACTCGGTGCCGGGCCCTCGCGTTGTGTCAGGAGCCGCTTACGACGGGTTGCCCGTGGAGACGCTCAGTTCGATCTCCGGCATCTTCTTGGGGTCGACGTCCGTGCCGGCGGACGGGAACTGATCCATCACCGTGCCCTCGCCGTAGGTGTTCTCGTCGACATGCTTGATCGACATCTGCCAACCCGCGGCCTGGAAGCACGATTTGACCGACATGATGTACTTGTAGGAGAAGTCCGGGACCCGGATCTTCTTCGGGTCGTTGTACGACTCCTCCGGCTCCGTGCACTTGGTCGTGTCGATTGTCTTCGTCGTGTCGGGGCCCTTGTGGCCCGCGACCCCACTCGAGGACGCGCTGGTGCTGCTGTCGCCACTGCCCGGGTTGTCGTCGCCGCCGCCGGCATTCAGCGACAGGGCCGTGACGAGAGCGCCTATCGCGACCAGGGCGACCAGGATCGAGCCGATGACCACGCCTCGGTTGCCCTTCCGCCCGCCCGAGCCGCCGTTGGCGGGCGTCGGGTACCGCGGGTTGATGGTGTACGGCGGCGGGGTGGAGGACTGCTGCGGCGCGTACGCGGCGGTCTGCGGCGTCTGGTAACCGCCCTGCTGGGGGTAGCCGTACGCGGGCGGCTGCGCGGGCGCGTGGGCCGGCGCGCCGTAGGGGCCGGGGTAGGGCGTCTGGACGGCGCCCGGCGGCACGGGCCTCGCCTGGTCGATGGGCGGGAACACCGCGGAACTGACTCCGGCGCCGTCCGAGGTCCGCGCACCCGGCACGATGCTCGGCGGGGCCGTCGTGAGGGACGCTGCCACGCGCAGGCACTCGTCGCGCATCGCCTCGGCGCTGGGGAAGCGCTCGTTGGGATTCTTCTTCAGCGCGCGAGCGACCAGCGCGTCCACGGCGGGCGGCAGCGAGCGGTTGATCGAGGAAGGAGCCACCGGCTCCTCCTGCACATGCGCGTACGCGATCGCCAGCGGTGAGTCCGCCTCGAACGGCAGCCGTCCGGTGACCAGTTGGAACAGCATGATGCCGACCGAGTACAGATCGCTGCGCGCGTCCACGCCCCGGCCGAGGGCCTGCTCCGGCGACAGGTACTGCGGTGTGCCGACCACCATGCCGGTCTGCGTCATGGAGGTCACGCCGGACTGCATGGCGCGCGCGATACCGAAGTCCATCACCTTGACGACGTTCCGCTTCGTCATCATCACGTTGCCCGGCTTGATGTCCCGGTGGACCAGGCCCATCTCGTGGCTGATCTCCAGGGCCGCCAGCACATCCGCGGTGATCTTCAGCGCCTTGTCGGCGGGCATCGCGCCGTACTGCCGGACGTCCGCGTCGAGGATCGAGCCGAGGGGCTTGCCCTCGATGTACTCCATGACGATGTACGGGGTGGTCATCCCGTCGAGCTGGTCCTCGCCGGTGTCGAAGACCGAGACGATGTTCGTGTGCGTGAGCTTCGCCACGGACTGCGCCTCACGCCGGAAGCGCTCGCGGAAGGCCTGTTCGCGGCCGAGCTCGGTGTGAAGTGTCTTGATCGCGACCTGGCGGTCGAGCACCGTGTCGTACGCGAGGTGCACGGAAGCCATTCCGCCTTCGCCGAGCAAGTCGCGCAGCTGGTAGCGGCCCCCGGCGACCGATCGCCCCGCATAACGGCCCTGTGCGCCGTCCTGGCTCATCTTCTGCGTCCCCCATCGGCGCGGCGGCGATCGCTCGTCGCGCCCCGACCGTGATCGATATTCGAGTGTTCGGCGATCGACGCGATCGATCCGTGATCGACTGCTCTATTCCCGGCCAAGTCTGCCCGAGGGCAGTGACACGTCAAGCTCGGTGCCCGTTCCGTGACCGTACGCGAAAGTAGCCTCGCGCAAGCGTTACAGGGGTCGTACGGGCGGTACACGGGATTTGCACGCGGGACCCCCCGCAGGGTTTGATGGCCGGTCCTTCCCGGTTCCATCTCGGACCGGTGACTTGCACGGAGCCTGTAGCGTGGCCCGTCGGAGACCGTAACAACCACCGCGCAGACCGCGGGCAGAAACGACGGCGAGGACTGATGGCACAGACGCAGCGCGCCCAGGGCCCGTCCGACCCCGAGGCGACTGGCGGCGGGATGTCGGACGCGCCGGAGACGTGGGGCAACGGCGGGCTTGTCGGGGACGGCCGGTACCGGCTGACCCGCAGACTCGGCCGGGGCGGCATGGCCGAGGTGTTCGCGGCCGAGGACGTGCGCCTTGGCAGGACCGTCGCGGTCAAGCTGCTCCGCTCGGACCTCGCGGAGGACCCGGTCTCCAAGGCCCGCTTCACGCGCGAGGCCCAGTCGGTGGCCGGGCTCAACCACCATGCGATCGTCGCCGTGTACGACTCGGGCGAGGACTCGGTGGGCGGCCAGTCGGTGCCGTACATCGTGATGGAGATCGTCGAGGGCCGCACGATCCGCGACCTGCTGCTCAACGCGGAGGCCCCCGGCCCCGAACAGGCCCTGATCATCGTGTCGGGCGTCCTCGAGGCCCTCGCCTATTCGCACCAGCACGGCATCGTGCACCGCGACATCAAGCCGGCGAACGTCATCATCACCAACAACGGCGCGGTGAAGGTGATGGACTTCGGCATCGCGCGGGCCCTGCACGGGGCGTCCACGACGATGACGCAGACCGGCATGGTCATGGGCACCCCGCAGTACCTCTCGCCCGAGCAGGCGCTGGGCAAGGCCGTCGACCACCGCTCCGACCTGTATGCGACGGGCTGCTTGCTGTACGAACTGCTCGCGCTGCGACCCCCGTTCGTCGGCGAGACGCCGCTGTCCGTGGTCTACCAGCACGTCCAGGACATGCCGGTGCCGCCGTCCCAGATCTCCGAGGGCGCGGCGGCTCCGCCGGAGCTGGACGGGCTCGTCATGCGCTCCCTCGCGAAGGAGCCGGACGACCGGTTCCAGACCGCCGAGGAGATGCGCGGACTCGTCCAGTACGCGCTGCAGATGCTGTACGACCAGGGCGGCCACACCGGCACCTGGAACACCGGCCCGGTGGGCGCCCACGACGGCCGGCACACCCCGGCGGCGGGTTTCGCGGGCACGACCGTGATGCCTCATCCCGGCCAGTCCGGCACCACGCAGATCCCGCAGTCGATCCTGCCCGCGGGCTACGGCGGAGGGGACGACGGCGGCTTCGAGGGCCACGGTAACCAGGGCAGCGGCCGCGGCAAGCTGTGGATCCTCGCGGTGCTCGCGGTCGTCGCCATCGCGGCGGGTGTCGCGCTCGCGCTGAACAACGCGGCCGGAAGCGGCGGCGGGGCCGGCACGACGCAGTCGCCCGCCCCGACGAAGGCCCACCAGGACGACAAGTCCACGCCGACGCCGTCGGACGAGACGACCGACACGTCCACGAGCGACAGCTCGAACACGGGCAGCGGCTCGGACTACACGCCCTCGTACACGCCGTCGCCGACGTACAGCCAGCAGCCGCCGGCCCAGCCGTCGACGACTCCGGACCAGCCCACCGACGAGCCCACCGATACGACGCCCACGGACGCGCCGACCGACACGCCCACCGATGGCGGCGGCGCCTCGGACCCGACGTCGACGGACGGCGGCGGAAACAGCGCGGGCGGTTCGCAGGGGCCCTGACCTGCGAACGCCGACCCGGCCGGGTCGGTCGGCCACCCGGACCCCGCGGCGGGAGCGCGGTGACCACCGAGCGACGGCGGCGTGGGCGGCGCCCGAAGATAACGGCCTCCACGCGCGCGTGAGCCCGAAGCACGACTGGACCTGGAAACAGGGGACGTGCGACGACCTCCACGCGCGCGTGACGTCGTTCACGGATGCGCCCCGCCGCGTGGAGATTCCTCGGCGCCGCCGGTGTCCGGGCCCGTATCCGCACCCGACCGGACTCGCACCGCGCCTGCTCGCCCCGCAGGAATCACGGCCCGGTGCTCGCCCTCAGCGCGTGAACGCGTCACACACCGTGTCGTATGTGTGCGTCCACCACACCGCCAGGGCCGAGGCGGCCGGGAACTGCGAATCCGCGCGGCGGTCGTCGCGCTCGTAGTGCCAGCGCAGCATCCAGAAGTCGTTGAGCCGCTCCCACCACACGCGGTGCACGGCGGTGGCGAGTTCGCCGGTCCGCGCCCCCGCGGTACGCGCGCGCATAGGCCCGCACCTTCGCCAAGTCGAGCGTGCCGACGGGCCGCAGGAAGAAGATCGCCGCGGCCCGTACCACCTCCTCGGCGGGCGGCTCCACACCGAGCCTGTCCCAGTCGACGATCGCGGCGGGCACATCTCCCCGGTAGAGCAGATTGAACGGGTGGAAGTCGCCGTGCACCCACCCCACCGAGCCGCCGTTCGGCGGCCGCCGGTCCAGGTGCTGCTCCAGCAGTGCCCGCCGCTCCGTCAGGCGGTGCAGGGCGAGTTCGTCGAAGGCGTCCCGGGGCCGGTGCCGGCGTACCCGGCGCAACAGGTCGTCGATGAGTTCGAAGGTGTCGGCGGGGTCGGCGCTCGTGGGGCGGGCGGCGGGCGCGGAGGTCATCACCCGCTCCAGGCTCGCGTGCACCGTCCCGAGGAGCGCGCCGAGCGCCCGCACTGCTCCGTGGTGAGCTGTCCGCCGTGCCGGTGCCGCCCCTCGACCCACGGGTGCAGGGCGTAGGCGTGGCCGCCGACGACAGCGACCGTACGGCCGTCGCGTCCGGCCAGCGGCGGTGCCACGGGGACGCCGAGGTCCGCCAGACGCTGGGTGGCACGGTGCTGCCGCGCGATCGCAGCGGGGTCGGCGGTCTCGGGGTCGAAGTGGTGCTTGAGAAAGTAGCGGCCGCGCGTCGTGCGGAGCCGGTAGCCGCGGTCGAGCAGTCCCTGGTCGACAGGGTCGCAGGTGAGCGCGGATCCGGCGGCGTACCGGCGGAGGAGGGCGCCCAGAGGGGGCGCATGCGACACCGGGGGTGGTACAGATGAGCGCGGCACGCGCCAGATGTTAGGGCACCAACCGGACCCATGAGCTGGGCCTTGTCACAGACAGTCGCATCCGGTCACAAGGGGGTCGGCGCGTGATCGTCGGGGCGGAATGCGGATCGGTGTCCGCCGACAGGGAGGCGCGCGAGGGGCGCCGCTGAAATCACGTCTTCCCGTGCTCCAGGTGAGCGGGATAACGTGCCGTTGTTCCGGCCCCCTGCAAGGCTGTGACCAGCGCCTGTTCCCGACTTACTCGATTTACTTGGATATCCAAGCAAAATCCCAGGTCAGGAGGGGTTTCACAGAAATGTGGAGCACTGGGTAACGTGCCCTTTGCAGGGCGCTCGCCGGGGCACCTGTCACGTCTGTTTCGAACGAGCCGCACCCACCCCGTGCGTCCGTGCGCTGCAGGCGAGCCGCTCTCAGCGGCCCCACGCGGGCCGAGGGGACCCCCAGGCACCCGGCGAACCCGGGGGCCGGACCGACGGAGGAGCACACGTGACCGTGGAGAGCACTGCCGCGCGCAAGCCGCGACGCAGCGCTGGAAGCAAGGCCGGCACCACCGGCACCAAGCGCACCAGCCGCACCACGCCCAAGCAGGGCACTGACCCGGACCTCGTCCAATTGCTGACGCCTGAGGGCACGCGGGTCGAGAACGCGGAGTACGACCAGTACGTCGAGGGCATCACGCCCGAACAGCTGCGCGGCCTGTACCGGGACATGGTGCTGACCCGCCGCTTCGACGCCGAGGCCACCTCCCTGCAGCGACAGGGCGAGCTGGGCCTGTGGGCGTCGCTGCTCGGCCAGGAGGCCGCTCAGATCGGCTCCGGCCGGGCGCTGAACGACGACGACTACGTCTTCCCGACCTACCGCGAGCACGGCGTCGCCTGGTGCCGCGGGGTCGACCCCGCCAACCTGCTCGGCATGTTCCGCGGTGTGAACAACGGCGGCTGGGACCCGAACAGCAACAACTTCCACCTCTACACGATCGTCATCGGCTCGCAGACGCTGCACGCCACCGGCTACGCCATGGGCGTCGCCAAGGACGGCGCCGACTCGGCGGTGATCGCGTACTTCGGCGACGGCGCCTCCAGCCAGGGCGACGTGGCCGAGTCCTTCACCTTCTCCGCGGTCTACAACGCCCCGGTCGTGTTCTTCTGCCAGAACAACCAGTGGGCGATCTCCGAGCCCACCGAGAAGCAGACCCGTGTGCCGCTGTACCAGCGCGCGCAGGGCTACGGCTTCCCGGGCGTGCGGGTTGACGGCAACGACGTACTGGCCTGCCTGGCCGTCACCAAGTGGGCGCTGGAGCGGGCACGCAACGGCGAGGGCCCGACCCTGGTCGAGGCGTTCACGTACCGCATGGGTGCGCACACGACCTCCGACGACCCGACCCGCTACCGCCACGACGACGAGCGGGCCGCCTGGGAGGCGAAGGACCCGATCGCCCGCCTGCGCACGTATCTCCTGGCCTCAAACCACGCGGACGAGGGATTCTTCGCGGAACTCGAGGCGGAGAGCGAGGCGTTGGGAAGGCGAGTACGCGAAGCGGTCCGTGCCATGCCGGACCCGGACCACTTCGCCATCTTCGAGAACGTGTACGCGGACGGGCACGCGCTCGTCGACGAGGAGCGAGCCCAGTTCGCCGCCTACCAGGCGTCGTTCGCGGACGCAGAAGGGGGACGGTGACATGGCCGAGAAGATGGCGCTCGCAAAGGCGATCAACGAGTCGCTGCGCAAGGCTCTGGAGTCGGACCCCAAGGTCCTGGTGATGGGTGAGGACGTCGGCAAGCTCGGCGGTGTCTTCCGGGTCACCGACGGACTGCAGAAGGACTTCGGCGAGGAGCGGGTCATCGACACCCCGCTCGCCGAGTCCGGCATCGTCGGCACCGCGATCGGCCTGGCGCTGCGCGGGTACCGGCCGGTGGTGGAGATCCAGTTCGACGGCTTCGTCTTCCCGGCGTACGACCAGATCGTCACCCAGCTGGCCAAGATGCACGCCCGCTCGCTGGGCAAGGTCAAGATGCCGGTCGTCGTCCGCATTCCGTACGGCGGCGGCATCGGCGCGGTCGAGCACCACAGCGAGTCCCCCGAGGCGCTGTTCGCGCACGTGGCCGGCCTGAAGATCGTCTCTCCGTCCAACGCGTCGGACGCGTACTGGATGATGCAGCAGGCCATCCAGAGCGACGACCCGGTGATCTTCTTCGAGCCGAAGCGGCGCTACTGGGACAAGGGCGAGGTCAACGCCGAGGCGATCCCCGGCCCCCTGCACAAGGCCCGCGTGGTGCGTGAGGGCACGGATCTGACGCTGGCCGCCTACGGCCCGATGGTCAAGGTCTGCCAGGAGGTGGCGGCCGCCGCCGAGGAGGAGGGCAAGTCCCTCGAGGTCCTGGACCTGCGTTCGGTCTCCCCGCTCGACTTCGACTCCATCCAGGCTTCGGTGGAGAAGACCCGCCGCCTGGTCGTGGTGCATGAGGCACCGGTGTTCTTCGGCTCGGGCGGGGAGATCGCCGCCCGGATCACGGAGCGGTGCTTCTACCACCTCGAGGCGCCCGTCCTGCGGGTCGGCGGCTACCACGCCCCGTACCCGCCGGCGCGGCTGGAGGAGGAGTACCTGCCGGGCCTCGACCGGGTGCTCGACGCCGTCGACCGCGCCCTGGCGTACTGAGGAGAAGGTCGTGACGACGATGACTGACGCGTCCGTGCGAGAGTTCAAGATGCCCGACGTGGGCGAGGGACTCACCGAGGCCGAGATCCTCAAGTGGTACGTGCAGCCCGGTGACACGGTCACCGACGGACAGGTCGTCTGCGAGGTGGAGACGGCGAAAGCGGCCGTCGAACTGCCGATCCCGTACGACGGGGTCGTCCGGGAACTCCGCTTCCCCGAGGGCACCACGGTCGATGTCGGCACCGCCATCATCGCGGTCGACACCACCGGAGGGGCCCCGGCCGAGGAGGCCCCGGCGTCCGCCGAGGCCGTGGCCGCGCAGCCCGCGGCCGAGGAGCCCAAGCAGGAGGGCCGCCAGCCGGTGCTCGTCGGGTACGGCGTCGCCGAGTCCTCGACCCGGCGCCGGCCCCGCAAGACGACCGCGACGGCCGCCGAGGAGACTCTCCAAGCGGCCACGGCGCTCCAGGGCGAGCTGAACGGACACGGCGCGCAAGCTCCCCGTCCGCTCGCGAAGCCGCCGGTGCGCAAGCTCGCCAAGGACCTGGGTGTCGACCTGGCGAGGGTGCGGCCCTCGGGTCCGGACGGGATCATCACCCGCGAGGACGTGCACGCCGCGGTGGTGCCCGCACCGGCCGCCGCTGCTCCGGTCCCCGCTCCCGCGGCTCCCGTCGCCCAGGCGCCTGCCGCCGTCCAGGCGCCGGCGGTGACGTACGACACCGCGCGGGAGACCCGTATCCCCGTCAAGGGCGTCCGCAAGGTCACGGCGCAGGCGATGGTCGGCTCGGCGTTCACCGCGCCGCACGTCACGGAGTTCGTGACCGTCGACGTGACCCGCACGATGAAGCTGGTCGAGGAGCTCAAGCAGGACAGGGAGCTGCAGGGCCTGCGCGTGAACCCGCTGCTCCTCATCGCCAAGGCCCTGCTGGTGGCGATCAAGCGGAACCCGGACATCAACGCGTCCTGGGACGAGGCGAACCAGGAGATCGTGCGCAAGCACTATGTGAACCTGGGCATCGCGGCGGCCACTCCACGCGGTCTGATCGTGCCGAACATCAAGGACGCGCACGACAAGACGCTTCCGCAGCTGGCGGAGGCGCTCGGCGAACTGGTGGCCACGGCGCGCGAGGGCAAGACGTCTCCGGCGGCGATGCAGGGCGGCACGGTCACCATCACGAACGTGGGCGTCTTCGGCGTCGACACGGGCACGCCGATCCTCAACCCTGGCGAGTCGGCGATCCTCGCGGTCGGCGCGATCAAGCTCCAGCCGTGGGTCCACAAGGGCAAGGTCAAGCCCCGCCAGGTCACCACCCTGGCGCTCAGCTTCGACCACCGTCTGGTCGACGGCGAGCTGGGCTCGAAGGTCCTTGCGGATGTGGCGGCCATCCTGGAGCAGCCGAAGCGGCTGATCACCTGGGGTTAGGGCCGAAACCTGCTGCAGAAGGGGGCCTGCCGCACCAGCGGCAGGCCCCCTTCTGCGTGAGAGTCGGCGTCAGCCCAGCTTCGCGAAGCCGTAGTTCAGGAGCTTCGTCGCGTCCGTGGCGCGCTGCGCGTACGTGGACGAGGCCAAAACCGTGCCGATGACGGTCTTCCCGTTGCGGGTGGCCGCGAAGACGAGGCAGGCGCCGGCCTCGGGGCCGGAGCCGGTCTTCACACCGATCGCGCCGCTGTAGCTGCTGAGCAGCGTGTTGGTGTTGGTCCACGGCGCCATGGTCCGGGTGGTGCCCGACTTGGTGATGGTCTTCGCCGTGTACGACTTCGTCTTCACGATCGTGCGGAACGTGGAGTTCTTCATCGCGCTGCTCGCGATTTTCGTCAGGTCGCGCGGCGTCGAGTAGTTGCTTCCGTTGCCGATGCCGTCGAACGAGTCGAAGTGCGTGTTCGTCAGCCCGAGGCTCTTGGCGGCGCTGTTCATCTTGCCGATGAACGACTTCACGCGGGCGGCACGCGTCGTGCCGGAACCGAACTTGTCCGCGAGCGCGTAGGCGGCGTCGCAGCCGGACGGCAGCATCAGCGCGTACATCAACTGGCGGACGGTGACCTTGTCGCCGACGATCAGGTGTGCGGACGAGGCGTTGTTGGCAACGATGTAGTCGCTGTACGCCTTCTGGATCGTGACCTTCGCGTCCAGGTTGAGGTTCGACTGGGCGAGCACGACCTTCGCAGTCATGATCTTCGTGGTGGAGCCGGTGGAACGCCTGGTGTCCGCGGCCTTCGTGTACAGCGTCGAGCCGTTGGCGTTGTTCATCACGTAGCCGCCCTTGGCCACGATCGAGGGCGTTGTGAGGGCCTGCGCGGGCGCCGCGGTGAGGGCTCCGGTGGTGAGCACGGCTCCGGTGGTGACCACTGCCGCGACTGCCCTGCGAACTCGCGCGCCCTTAATGCCGGTAATCAAGTTAAACGCTCCGATGCGTCTCTGATGCGCCTGAAAGCATCCAAATGCCCCTGGAGTGCGGCCAGATGGCAAGGCCGCACTCCCTTGAGACTCGCGAGTGGCAGAAATGGATGTGCGGTTGTCAGGGGAAATTTTGAGGCGGCCGCGCGGTCCGCATCGTGGACGTTCATCGGCATGCGTACGCGTTGTATCTATGATGTGCGCATGCCTTCACTGCCCTCGCCCGCCCCCGCTCCCGAGAAGCCGTCGGCCAAGCAACCGCCTGCCGCCGACCGTGTGTACGCCCACGTCAAGCAAGGTGTCCTCGGACGCCGTTATGAAGGCGGGACGCTGCTCACCGAGGGCGAGCTGGCCGACGAGGTCGGCGTCTCCCGGACGCCGGTGCGCGAGGCGCTGCTGCGGCTGGAGGCCGAAGGGCTGATCCGGCTCTACCCGAAGAAGGGAGCGCTCGTCCTGCCCGTCTCCGCCCAGGAGATCGCGGACGTGGTCGAGACGCGTCAGCTCGTGGAGGAGTATGCGGCCCGCAAGGCGGTGCCCGCCCCGCACGCCTTGATCTCCCGTCTCGAAGAGCTTCTCGCCCGGCAGAAGGAGCAGGCCGCGGCCGGGGATCTGGCCGGGGCTGCGGTCACCGACCGCACCTTCCACGCCGAGATCGTGCGCAGTGGCGGCAACGAGATCCTCTCCCGCCTCTACGACCAGCTCAGGGACCGGCAACTGCGGATGGGTGTCGCGGTCATGCACTCGCATCCTGACCGGATCGCCAAGACGCTCACCGAACACGCGGAGATCCTGCACGCCCTGCGGTCCGGCGACGCCGAGGCGGCGGTCGAGATCGTCCACCGGCACGTCAGCTGGTTCTCCCACCTGGCACGGGGTGAGGTGCGATGAGTGCCGACTCCCGTTCCGTATCCCTGCCCGGCGATCCGCCCGGCGGCCGTCGCGCCGTCGCCGTGTGGGCCGTCGGCGTCTCGGTCTACTTCGTCGCCGTCATCTTCCGAACGTCCCTGGGTGTCGCCGGACTCGACGCCGCGGACCGCTTCCACGTCGGCGCGTCGGCGCTGTCCACCTTCTCCATCCTCCAGCTCCTCGTGTACGCGGGCATGCAGATACCCGTCGGCCTGTTGGTGGACCGCCTCGGCACCAAGAAGGTGCTGGCCATCGGAGTGGTCCTTTTCACAGCCGGTCAGCTGGGGTTCGCCTTCGCCTCCTCGTACGGCACGGCGCTCGCCTCGCGTGCGCTGCTCGGCTGCGGTGACGCGATGACGTTCATCAGCGTGCTGCGGCTCGGCACCCGCTGGTTCCCGGCCCGGCGTAGCCCGCTGGTCGCCCAGCTCGCCGGTCTGGTGGGCATGGCCGGCAACCTGATCTCGACGCTCGTGCTGGCCCGGCTGCTGCACGGCGTCGGCTGGACCGCGGCGTTCGGCGGCAGCTCGCTCGCCGGCGTCGTCGTGTTGCTCCTGCTCCTGTTCTTCCTGAAGGACCACCCCGAGGGGCACGAGCCCGAGTCGTTCCCGCACCACGGAGCGGCCTATGTGCGGCGGCAGATCGTGGCGTCCTGGAAGGAGCCCGGGACGCGGCTCGGCATGTGGGTGCACTTCACCACACAGTTCCCGGCGATGGTGTTCCTGCTGCTGTGGGGACTTCCGTTCCTGGTGCAGGCCCAGGGCTTGTCGCGGGCGACGGCCGGTGAGCTCCTCACGCTCGTGGTGCTGTCGAACATGGTCGTCGGCCTGGTGTACGGGCAGATCGTCGCCCGCCACCACGCGGCGCGGCTGCCGTTGGCGCTCGGCACGGTCACGGCCACGGCGGTGGTGTGGGCGGCCACGCTCGTCTACCCGGGCGTGCACGCGCCGATGTGGCTGCTGATCGTGCTGTGCACGGTGCTCGGCGCCTGCGGTCCGGCCTCGATGATCGGCTTCGACTTCGCGCGTCCGGCGAACCCGCCCGAGCGTCAGGGCACCGCCTCGGGCATCACCAACATGGGCGGTTTCGTCGCTTCCATGACGACACTGCTGGCGATCGGCGTGCTCCTGGACGCGACGGGAGACGACTACACCGTGGCGTTCTGCGCGGTGTTCGTACTCCAGGTGGTGGGGCTGAGCCAGATCCTGCGCCTGCGCGAGCAGGCGGCGCGCAGGGAGCGGGAGCGGCTGGTCGCGAGCCGGGTGGAGACGGTGCACGTGCCGGCGGCGTAGGTGCCGGCGCCGTGTCCCGTGGCTTCGCCGTCGCCGGTTACGGACGGCGGCGCGGCCGCTCCAGGCCCAGTACACGGTCCTTCAGCGCCGGGAACTGCTCCCGGGTGGCCGCGACCCTCGCCGGATCGAACTCCACCGTGAGGACCTCCTCGTCGGCGCCCGCCTCGGCGAGGACGTCGCCCCAGGGATCTACCACGATCGAGTGACCCGCCTGCGGAACCCCGGCGTGCGTCCCGGCCGTTCCACAGGCAAGGACGTAAGCCTGGTTCTCGACCGCCCGCGCCTGGGCCAGCAGCGTCCAGTGGGACCGGCGGCGCTCCGGCCAGCCCGCCGGGATCACGATCGTCTCGGCCCCCGCGTCCACGAGCGAGCGGAAGAGCTCGGGGAAGCGGAGGTCGTAGCAGGTGGCCACGCCGACGGTCGTCTCCGGCAGAGGCACCGTCACCGGCTCGGTCCCCGCGCCCATCAGGACGGCCTCGCCCTTGTCGAAGCCGAAGCGGTGGATCTTGCGGTAGAAGGTGGCCAGTTCACCGGAGGGGGAGAAGATGAGAGACGTGTTGTAGATCGGGCCTTCGGGGTCGCGCTCGGGGATCGACCCGGCGTGCAGCCACACGCCCGCGTCGCTCGCCGCCTTGGCCATGACCTCGTAGGTCGGCCCTTCGAGCGGCTCCGCCTCGGACCCGAACTGCTCGTAGGCGAACGCCCCGGTCGTCCAGAGCTCGGGCAGCACCACCAGATCGACTTCGGCTTGATCCCTTACCAGTGAGGCGGCCCGTCGGCGGCGTGAATCGACCGATTCGTTGTCTTCTACCCGGAATTGGATGAGGGAGGCGCGCACAGTACCACCGTCCTGGCATTCGAGCCGTCTTTTCGGGCCTACGATCGTCACACGAAAGCCCTGCCGGGGTGCCTCAGAGCAGCGTAACTTAACGTTCCAAGACACCCGCGACAGTCGCCGCCCATCGCCACTGCCGTCACAACCGCCCGTGCACCGACCGCCCGAGGGGCCCCGTTCCGTGAGTCTGCATCCCACTCTTCAGCCCTACGCCGACGCCTGGACCCACTCCATCGAAGCGATATCCGAGCTGGTGCAGCCGCTCGCGGACAGCGAGTGGAACCGACGCACGCCCTGCCCCGGCTGGTCGCTGCGCGACGTGGTCTCCCACGTCATCGGCATGGACTGCGAAATGCTCGGGGATCCCCGGCCGATCCACACGCTCCCGCGCGACCTGTTCCACGTCAAGACCGAGCACCAGCGCTACATGGAGATGCAGGTCGACGTCCGCCGCCACCACACGGCGCCCGAGATGACGTCCGAGCTGGAGTACACGATCATCCGCCGCAACCGCCAGCTGCGGAACGAGTCGCGGGACCCGGGCACCAAGATGCGCGGCCCGCTCGGCACCGAGCAGACTCTCGAAGAGGCCATGCGGTACCGCGCGTTCGACGTGTGGGTGCACGAGCAGGATCTCCGCACGGCGCTGCGTCGGCCGGGGAACCTGGACTCGCCCGGCGCGTACATCGCGCGGGACGAGCTGGTGGCAGCGCTGCCGAAGGTCGTCGCCGAGGAGGCGAAGGCACCCGCCGGTTCGGCGATCGTCTTCGATGTGCACGGCCCCGTCGAGTTCATGCGCACGGTGCGGGTCGACGCGGAGGGCCGCGGTTCGGTCGACGGCACACCCTCGCTGGGCCCGAGGGTGGCGCTCACGCTCGACTGGGAGACCTATGTGGGTCTTGCCTGCGGCCGGATCACCGCGGACCTGGTCGCGGACCGCATCAAGGCGGAGGGCGACCCGGAGCTGACGGCGGCGATCCTGATGGCGTTCGCCGTGACAAAGTAGACCCGGGCCCACGGGAGCGAGCCGCCCGGCGTCGGCCGGGCACGGGGAGGGCTGGGAACAGCCAGGGCCGGGCACGGATAGGGACATGCCGGGCCCTGACAACGCACAGGCCGGTACACCGTGGTGGCCCGCACATCGGCGGGGCCCACACCTCAGGCGGGCCGGTCTTCGTGTCGCCCGATCGCTGTGAGGACCTGATCTCTGTGTGGGCCCGGATACAGCATGGGCCCGGACGCCGTGTGGGCGCGACTCCGGGTCGTGGGAGATCGCGTGAGCTCAGGCGCCCACGGCCGAGCGGCTCAGTCCCCCTCCCGCTCCTTCTCCGCCAGGTGGATCACGCACACCGCCACCGCGATCATCAGGGCCGGGTCGGCGTCGTCGCGCACAATGTCGAGGCCGTACGTCTCGCGGACGTGCAGCCAGCGGCGGGAGATCTGCGCGAGCAGCTCCCCGTCGTAGTCGATGGCGAACTCGCGGTCGAGGATCTTGCCGCTGACGTCGAGTTCCGTCCCGTCCACCAGCGAGACGCGGTAGTGGTTGCGCAGCAGGGACAGGCGCTTGCGCTTGATCGTGGCCAGCGGGTCGCCGTTGCGTTCGATAATCATTGTGTCGCGCAGGGCGAACATCTTCTGATGGATGTCGATCAGGACCCGCCCCTGCGTGTCCTTGAGCTCGAAGGTGTCCCGCAGCCGCATCGCCTTGCCGTCGACCAGGAACACCTTGTTGCCGTGCTGGTCCTCGATCCAGTAGTCGTCACCGAAGCCGAGGAGCCGGTCGCGTACCAGGAGTCTCATACGAGGAAAGGTTCCCCCGCGGCGGGCCCGAAACGCCGTCGGTAGGCCGATGGGCTCAGCCCGGTCTCACGCCGCAGCCGTGCCCGCAGGTTGGCGGCCGTGCCGAGGCCACTGCGCGCGGCGACCACGTCCAGCCGCTCCTCCCCGCGCTCGATCAGCCGGCACGCGAGAGCGACCCTCTCTCCGGTCAGCCAGGCCAGCGGGGTGGTGCCCAGTTGCGCACGGAAGCGGCGGTGCAGGGTGGCGGGGCTCACCGCGGCGCGCGCCGCGAGGTCCGCGACGCTGAGCGGCTCACCCAGGCGCTCCTGCGCCCAGGCGAGCAACGGGGCGAGCGACTCGTCCGGCACCTCGGGCACCGGCCGCTCCACGAACTGCCGCTGCCCGCCGTCGCGATGTGCCGCGAAGACCAGCCGCCGGGAGACGGCGTTCGCGATCTCGGCGCCATGGTCGCGGCGCACGACGTGCAGCCCGAGGTCGAGCGCCGAGGCGCTCCCGGAGGCGGTCAGGATGTCGCCGTCGTCCACGAACAGCACATCCGGCTCCAGCCTGACCTGCGGAAACCGCACCCGAAACGTATCGGCCCACATCCAGTGGCAGGCCGCCCGGCGTCCGTCGAGCAGCCCGGCTTCCGCGATGGTGAACGCCCCGGAGCAGAACGCACGGTCACGCTGGCCAAGGGTTCGGTCTTCACGGTCCCGCGCGGCACGGAGCACAAGCCGTCCGCCCCCACCGGAGCGTCGATCCTGCTGTTCGAACCCACCGGCACCATGACGGTCGGCGACCGCCACGAGGACGTCCCGGACCACGTGGACGCGACGACGGGACATGCGCTGACCTGACCAGGGCTGGGACCAAAGGCCAGAGGCCAAGGGCCAAGGCCCGAGTGGGGAAGGGCGAACTGGTTCGGGACCGGGGCGGGGCCCGGAACGCGTACGGACCCGGGAACGGGGCGGGGCCCGGGACGCGTACGGACCCGGGAACGCGAGACCGGCCCGGAAGCGGCCTGCCGGGCGCCGGGAGCGAACGAGTGAGTCCCCCGCCGGAGCGGCGGGGGACTCGTGTGCGGGCCACTGTGGGGCCGCTGACGGTCCGCCGAGGGACCGGGGCCGGGTCTACCGGTAGCCCTCCTGCGTGTCGTCCTCGTCGTCGTCCCACGACGTGCGCCCGTCGTTGCGGTCACGGCGCATGTCGGGGTCCGACAGGTGGGACCCGTTCGTCTCGGGGTCGCGCCGGTCCCGGTTGCGCTTCTCCTCGCCGGAGATCTCACCGTGCTCGCGTTCACGGTCGCGGCGGTGCGTCTGGTCGTCGATGTCTCGTGGCATGGAACTGCTCCCTTACAGTGGCCCCCCTGTGTGCGTCGAGCATCTCTCGGTGATGGCGCGAACGCATCCCGTGATTCTGTGGCCACCGTACGTCACCGAAGTTATCCACAGGCTCCGTGGCTTCACCGGCGCGGATGGCACTCTTGACGCATGAACGACTCCACACCGCGTCGCGTCCGTGTCCGCGCCCCCGAGCTGATCGGCAAGGGTGGCTGGCTGAACACGGGCGGTGAACAGTACAGCCTCGCCGACCTGCGAGGACGCATCGTCATCCTCGATTTCTGGAAGTTCACTACGATGCACTGAACTTCCGGAGGACGCCGTGCACCATCACACGCTTGCCGACCTGTACCTACGCCTGTCGCTGGACAGGGACGGCAAGACCGCCATCGAGCGCCAGGAAGCCGACTGCCGGGCGTGGGCGGAACGCAACGGGCTCACGGTGCGCAAGGTCCACATTGACCGTGGGCGCTCCGGCTACAAGTCGGTCACTCGCAAGGGCTTCGACGCCGCGCTGGCAGCCGTCACGGCTGGTGTCGTCGGCACGCTGCTGGTCTGGAAGCTCGACCGGCTCTCCCGCAAGGGCATCGGGGAAGTCGGCGCCGCTCTCGACAACATTTCCCGCGTCGGCGGACGGCTCGTCTCGGTGGTGGACGGACTCGACACGTCGAACGACAGCGCCCGAGTCACGATTGCTCTGCTTGCTGAGCTTGCCCGCTCGGAGTCGCGCAACATCGGCACCCGCGTCAGCAACGCGAAGCGGTACCTGCGTTCCAAGGGGCAGTGGATCGGCGGTCAGCCGCCTTACGGGCTCGTGGTCGATCCCAGCACCAAGCAGCTGGCCCACGACCCCGGGACGGCTGTGTACGCCCGGCTGATAGCCGATGAGGCGCTGGCCGGTACCTCGCTGGTCAATATTGCCCGGCTGCTCAACAGCCACGAAATAGAGTCCCCGCGCGGTCGCCAGTGGAACGCGGCGAGCATCATGCAGCTTCTACGCTCTCCGGCGTTCGCCGGGCTGATGCCTCAGACCGAGTACACCGAAGCAGCGGACGGCACCCGCAAGTACGGCAGTCGGGTGGTTCCGTATCGCGATCCCGAGACGCTGGACACCGTCTCGATTGGCGAGGGGATCATCACGGTCGGGGAACGAGAGCTGATCTCCAAGCAACTGGAGTCGCGTACCTACCCGCATGCTGGCAAGAGGCGCCCCAAGCCTGAGGGTTCCGCGCTGCTGACGGGCCTGATCTTCTGCGGTGTGCCCGGATGCGGACGCCGTATGCACCGCGTAGGCGGCTCATACCAGTGCATGGCGCGCCGAGCGGGCAATCAGTGCCCGGGTGCGTCGGCTCTCGCTGACCTGGTGGACGAGCACGTGACCGAGCGGTTTCTTACGCGGCTGCCTGCGCTTGAGCCGGACGATCCGCTGCTTGTTGCCATCGCGGACAGATGGGTCCACCGTGCGGACCCTGAGACGTTCGCCAAGCGGGACGCGATCACCGCTGAGATCAGCGACGAGGAGGCACGGCTCGCCGACTTGGAGGACGCCAGGTACGTCCGTGGCGAGTTCGACGGGCCGGACGCCGTGGAGCGGTACACCCGCCTTGCCGCTCGCCTGCGAGGGCGCATCGAGGGATTGCGCGCCGACTTGGAGAAGCTGCCGACGCCGGCTGTGGACATCTCGCCCATGCTGGACGGTGAGCTGTTGCGGGAGGCGTGGGAAGTCTCCGAGGTCCCTGACCGACGCGACCGGCTGACCTTGGCGATAGACCGTGTGGTAATCAGCAAGGGCAGGCGAGGTGCCCGTTTCGTTGGCGAGGATCGCGTAACGATCGAGTGGGCGGACGTCAGCGAGTAGACGTCCCTCTGAGCGCCTTCACGGCCCGGTGTCGGTCACCCCCGGCGGCGGGCCGTTTGGCGTTCCTGGGAGCGTCTGCGCCCCGTGGGGTTCGCACGGTGACGCGGTGACGAATGACGATGATGAGACTGGTTCCCCGTTCCTTCTACAGCGGGATGATTTTTACTCCTCTCTATTCACCTAACCAGCGGTTGACCAGGCCGTTTGTTACTCTCTACGGCCACCCGTTGGGTGGTCACTGAGCCACCTTTGACCACCTGGCTTGCAAGACAGCGGGGGCGATAAGGGCTGAAACATCACTCGTAAGAGGATTTGAGGACTTTGGGTAAGTACATCGATGACGTGACCGCTCGCCGCGCACTGGAGACTGCAGCGTGGCACGCCGACAGGGCCGGAATGTCCCTGCCGTTCGTATGGTCGGGGGCGCAGTGGACGACGCCAGGCGGGGAGTGGCGGGATTGGCCGTTGATCCGGCGCGGCATAGGTGAGTGGCTGCGCGCTGTAGCAACGGGGCTGGACGCCGCCGAGTCGGACGCAGGGCGCCGCGAGGAGCTACGGCGACATATGTATGATGCGCGTTTCGCTGCCTTCCATGCGACCGATCCAGACGACAAGCAGTGGCACACGGACGTGGCCAACGGGTTGGCCCGTGACCTTGAAGCCATCCCCGCCTCTGCCCACATTGCTCCCGCCATGGTGCGTGACATACGCACTGTGGCGTCTGAGATCGAGTCCGCTTCCGACGCTCGCGCTACTCAACTCCTTTCGCTGGCTTCACAGTTCGATGCTTTCCGCGCTTCGCTGAATGATCCTGCCGCGTGGGTCAGGCGTCTGGGTACTGCGCCGCACAGTGTGCACGTCCGCACGTCTGCTGTCTGGGAAGCCTTCGCCACTGCGGAACCGGTCTTGTCTCGCTCTCTGGGCACGGTAACGGGCAAGCGTGCCTTGTTCGCTGCGATGGATAAGCGCTTCGGTGCACGCCGGAAGCTTTCGGGGTACGAGGGTTGGCGCGGCGTGGCGCTACCGGATGCCGACCCCAGGGGGTGACCCCGCCTCCGCCCTACGCCAGAGCGGCAGGGAGAGGAAACCTTCGCATGGCTGATCGGGGCGTTTGCGTGGGGAGTCGCTGAGCGTGACGGTCGGCGGGGCGTCCATCAAACGATGGTTATTGAGACGCCGGGGTCGGTAGGGCGAATGGGACATCGGAGTGTTCAAAACGCGTCTCAAAACGTGCTCGAAACCTCTGGCGTTGTGAGACGAGTTTTGAGACGATCAGGTCATGACGACGAACACGGGCACGCTGATCGGTTACCAGCGAGTGAGCACCAACGCGCAGGATGCGCAGCTTCAGGCGGACGCGCTGAGCGAGGCAGGGTGCGCCCGCATCTTCGAGGACAAGGCGTCGGGCAAGAACGCCGACCGTGCCGGGCTGCTCGCTGCTCTCGACTACATGCGGGAGGGCGACACCCTCACCGTGTGGAAGTTGGACCGGTTGGGCCGTTCCACAAAGGACGTGCTCACGATCGCCGAGGATCTACACGCCCGGGGGATCGCGCTGCGAATTCTGACGGGCACGCTGGCCGGTAGCTACTCCCCGAAGGGTGAGGGAAAGTTCTTCTTCACGATGATGGTTGCCTTCGCGGAGCTGGAGCGAGACATGATCGTTGAGCGAACCCGCGCCGGGCTGGACGCTGCAAAGGCGCAGGGTCGGACCGGTGGGCGCCCCACCGTCATGGATGCTGACAAGCTCGCTGCGGCCAAGGCGCGTAGGGCCAAGGGAGAGAGCGTCACAGCCATTGCCAAGGCGCTCAACGTGTCCCGCGCGACGCTGTACCGGGCGCTTGCCGACGCGGAATGACCCGGCCCCAATCGAGAGACCGTCTACCCGTCGTGGTGGACAGTCTTTCGCATGTCTGGGCATGGGGGGTGGGTCAATCTCTGGGCGAGAGCGCCCCATGGACCCGGCCCCCATGCGCGCGTACATCGCTGCGAAATTACGACCTGGGGGTCGGCCAAGGTCGTAGCCATGACCCACAACAGCTCATCAACCACGGATCTGGTGCTCCACGCGGTGACGGATGTACTCGTCTGGATGCGATCGGGCGATCATCACTGCCGCTTCCACGAGGTCATGCAGCTCAGGCGGGTACGCCGACTTCCGGAGCGGCAGTCCGGGGAGAATGCAGCGCCGAACGTCGAGGTGCTCGTTACTCACGAACTCTCGGAGCGCAGCCTCATACCACTCACCCACCGTGACAGACCTGTCGTCGGCCTCTGCCTGGCTTCCGACGTCTGGGTCCTCTGCCCTGACTTTGGAGAGCCGAAGCGGCAGCGCCGACCAGTACCAAGCCCGCGCAGCACCTGCCCGCTCTTGGTTGGTTCCCGTCCGCAGATAGTCCAGCAGCGCTGAGCGGACGCGTCGGTATCCGAAGGCATTCAGAGCCGGCTCAACGAACTGGCGGTTGAAGCTCGGGTCCGGGTCATAGACCGCAGCCTTCATGAGGACGCCGAAGGACGCCTCGGGCAGCACCAACTCTTGGCGGCATGCCTCGCGCAAGGCACTGCGCACTTGGTGTTGCCACTGCCGCTCATCACCAGCGTCTGACTCGGGGGCGACATCGAGCCTTAGAACCCGAACCACGTCCGCCAGGCACTTCAGGAACGGCTGCCTCCCGTCCTCCGTGCGCCCTGGCAGTGCCATGAACCCTTGCGCGGCGCTCCCCGCGCCTCTCGCAGCCGTCTCGTCTCCGTCAACAGCCAACTCTGTCCCTCCCCTGTCCCAGGCCCACATGGAATGCTTCCACAGCCCGTGCGGTTGGATGGGGGTATGGCTTCACGTGTACGTGTCCGCGCTCCCGAGTTGATCGGCAAGGGCGGCTGGCTGAACACCGGCGGCGAAAATCTCTCCCTTGCGGACCTGCGAGGTAAGTGCGTCGTCGTAGACTTCTGGACGTTCTGCTGCATCAACTGCCTGCACGTCCTGGACGAGCTGCGCGAGCTGGAGGAGAAGCACCGCGACACGGTGGTGATCATCGGCGTGCACTCACCGAAGTTCGTCCACGAGGCGGAACACCAGGCGGTGGTGGACGCGGTCGAGCGGTACGGGGTCGAGCATCCGGTGCTCGACGACCCCGAGCTCGCCACCTGGAAGCAGTACGCCGTCCGTGCCTGGCCGACGCTCGTGGTCATCGACCCGGAGGGGTATGTGGTCGCGCAGCACGCGGGCGAGGGTCACGCGCACGCGATAGCGCGGCTCGTGGAGGAACTGGAGGAGGAGCACTCCGCGAAGGGCACGCTGCGCCGCGGCGACGGTCCGTACGTGGCGCCGGAGCCCGAGCCCACGACCCTCCGGTTCCCGGGCAAGGCGCTCCTGCTCCCGTCCGGAACCTTCCTGGTCAGCGACACCACCCGGCACCAGCTGGTGGAGCTGGCGGCGGACGGCGAGACGGTCGTGCGCCGGATCGGCTCCGGTGTGCGGGGCTTCGCGGACGGCCCGGCGGACGCGGCGAGCTTCAACGAGCCGCAGGGCCTGGCGCTGCTGGAGGAGGGCGCGGTGGTCGTGGCCGACACCGTGAACCACGCGCTGCGCCGCCTGGACCTGGCGACCGGCGAGGTCACTACGCTCGCAGGCACCGGCAAGCAGTGGTGGCAGGGCTCGCCGACGTCCGGTCCCGCCCGGGAGGTGGACCTGTCCTCGCCGTGGGACGTGGCGGTCTTCGGCGACCTGGTCTGGATCGCCATGGCGGGGGTGCACCAGCTGTGGACGTACGACCCGCGGACGGCCACGGTCGCGGTGGCGGCGGGCACCACCAACGAAGGGCTGGTGGACGGTGCCGGTGCCGAGGCCTGGTTCGCGCAGCCTTCGGGACTCGCGGCGTCCGTCGACGGGGAGCGCCTCTGGCTGGCCGACTCCGAGACGAGCGCCCTGCGTTGGGTGGACCGGGACGGCGCGGTGCACACGGCCGTCGGCACGGGACTGTTCGACTTCGGGCACCGCGACGGCGCGGCCGGACAGGCGTTGCTGCAGCACCCGCTGGGTGTGACCGCCCTGCCGGACGGTTCGGTGGCGGTCAGCGACACCTACAACCACGCGCTGCGCCGCTACGACCCGGCGACGGGAGAGGTGAGCACGCTGGCGACGGATCTGCGGGAGCCGTCGGACGCCGTGCTGGTCGGCGAGGACATCGTGGTCGTGGAGTCGGCCCGCCACCGGCTGACCCGGCTGCGACTGCCCGAAGAGGCGGTCCAGGTCGCATCGGTGGCCCACCGCACCCAGCGCGCGGCGACCGAAGTCGCGCCCGGCAAGCTCCGGTTGGACGTGATCTTCCAGGCCCCGGCCGGTCAGAAGCTGGACACGCGCTACGGCCCCTCGACCCGCCTGCTGGTCTCCTCGACCCCGCCCGAGCTGCTGCTGAAGGGCGAGGGCGCGGACACGGACCTTGGGCGCGACCTCGAACTGGACCCGTCCATACCGGAGGGTGTCCTGCATATCTCGGCGATGGCCGCGTCCTGCGACGACGACCCGGCCAATGAGTACCCGGCGTGCCACGTCCACCAGCAGGACTGGGGCGTCCCGGTCCGCCTCACGGAAGGCGGGGCGACCCGGCTCCCGCTGGTGCTGGCGGGCATGGACGAGGAGTAGGCCGCCGGCGCGCCCGGTTCATGCCCTGCCGAGAACCGGGGTAGGCCGCCGGTACCCGGTTACGGCCCCGCCGCGACGTGGCGCGGGCCGGCCGATATGCGGGGTTGGCCCGCCGGGACGGGCGCGGGCCGTCGACACGCGGGGCAGGCCCGCTGGGAAGTGGCCCGGGCCACCGACATGCGGGGCTGAGCCGCCGGGATGTGGCACAGCCCGCCAACGCGCGCGGGGTGGCCCGCCCGGACGTGGCGCAGTCCGCCGACATACCGGGTTCACGCCCGGCTGGGAAGTGGCGCCGGCCGCCGGCATGCGGGTCTGGCGCCGGCACGCGGTGCGGGCGGCCAACACGCGGGGCTGGCCCGCCCGGACGTGGCGCAGGTCGCCAACACGTGCGGCGGGCCCGCTGGGAAGCGGCGCAGGCCGGGTGGGGCCGGCCTGGTCCGGGACTAGATTCCGTACCCGTCGCCGTACTCCCGGCGGTGCCGTTCCTCCTCGACCACCGGTGCGGACGGCACCACCACTCGCCGGCGGCGGTAGATGCTGCTGAAGGTGGCGACTCCGATCAGTCCGGCGATCATGAAGATGACGCCGACCAGATGCAGATTGACCCCGTTCATGTGCCAGTCGGTCGCGAACGCGAGGATGGCCCCCACGGCGATCAGGATGATGCATCCGCCCAGGCCCATGAGTCCTGCCCTCCCTGTGGGTCCGGTCCTTCCGTCCCCGCACCCGAGTACCCGGGCGAGTGGAAGGCATGCCGGACCGATCGCTCGGGCGTGCGAGGGCCCTCGCCCGGGGCCGGGCCGGGGCCGGGGCGGCTGCGGGGTGTCAGCCCTCCAGGAACGCCACCAGCGCGTTCGCGAGCAGGAACGGGTCGTCGGCGGCGCACAGTTCACGGGCGCTGTGCATCGAGATGATCGCCGCGCCGATGTCGACCGTCTTGATGCCGTGACGGGCCGCCGTGATGGGGCCGATGGTCGTGCCGCAGGGCATCGAGTTGTTCGAGACGAACGACTGGAAGGGGACGCCGGCCTTGTCGCAGGCCGCGGCGAAGATGGCGCGTCCCGAACCGTCCGTGGCGTAGCGGTTGTTGACGTTCACCTTGAGGATGGGGCCGCCGCCCGCCCGCGGATGGTGCGTCGGGTCGTGCCGTTCCGCGTAGTTGGGGTGGACGGCGTGTCCGGTGTCGGAGGACAGACAGACCGAGCCGGCGAAGGCGCGCGCCCGGTCCTCGAACGAGCCGCCCCGGGTGAACACCGAGCGTTCCAGCACGGATCCGAGCAGCGGGCCGTCGGCGCCGGTATCCGACTGGGAGCCGTTCTCCTCGTGGTCGAAGGCGACGAGGACCGGGATGTACGAGAGGGCGACGTCGGAGGTGGCGACGGCCGCCAGCGCCGCGGCGGCCGCGTGCACGGACAGCAGGTTGTCCATCCGCGGGCCGGCCACCAGCTCCTTGTCGCGGCCGAGGTAGGACGGCGGTTCCACGGAGTGGGTCATCAGGTCCCAGCCCGCCACCTCGCCGGCGGCCAGGCCGAGTTCCTCCTCCAGGAAGGCGATCAGATCGCCGTCCCGTACGTCGTCGCCCAGGCCCCAGATGGGCTGGAGGTGGCGCTGCTTGTCGAGCTTCAGGCCCTCGGTGGAGACCGAGCGGTCCAGATGGACGGCCAGCTGCGGTACGCGCAGCAGCGGTCTGTCGATGTTCACCAGGCGGGTCGAGCCGTCGCGCAGCGACAGCCGGCCCGCGAGGCCCAGGTCACGGTCCAGCCAGGAGTTGAGCAGTGGGCCGCCGTAGATCTCCACCGCGACCTGCCGCCAGCCGTGCGCGCCGCTGTCCGGTCGGGGCTTGACCCGCAGGTTCGGGGAGTCGGTGTGGGCGCCCAGGATCCGGAAGGGGGTGTGCGGGTCGGCGCCCTCGGGGACGTACCAGGCGACGATCGCGCCCCCGCGAAGCACGTATTTGCCGCCGCTGGTCCCGTCCCAGGCGTCCGTCTCGGCGACCTGCCGGAAGCCGGCCTTCTCCAGCCGCTCGGCGGTGTTCGCCACGGCGTGGTAGGGCGAGGGGCTCGCGGCCAGGAAGGACATGAGGTCGTCGGTGTGGGCGCGATCGAAGGTGAGAGATGCGCGAGAAGCGCCACGCGCCGGGGTGGCGGGGGGCGTCGGGCGGGAGCTGCTACTCATGTCTTCACCTTAACGACGGACGAGGGCCCGCTCCCGGTGATCGGGAGCGGGCCCTCGTAAGGAGGATGTGGAGGGCCGGGACTGACCGGACGGTCAGAGTCCGGTCAGTCCCGCACCGGACGCCGGCGGTGCGGGGACCCGCGGTCGGCGGGTGCGTCCTAGAACGCGGCCTCGTCCAGCTCCATCAGGTCCAGGTCGACGCCCTCGGCCACCTTGCGGGCCAGGGTGACGCCCGGCAGGACGTTGGCCGCGAAGAACTTCGCCGCCGCGATCTTGCCGGTGTAGAACGTCTTGTCCTTGGCGGAGGCCGTCCCGAGCTTCTCGGCGGCGACCGCGGCACCCTTCAGCAGCAGGTAGCCGACGACGACGTCACCGGAGGCCAGCAGCAGGCGGGTGGTGTTCAGGCCGACCTTGTAGATGTTCTTGACGTCCTGCTCGGTGGCCGCCAGGTCGGTCAGCATCAGGCCGACGATGGCCTCCAGCTCGACGGCCGCCTTGGCGAGGTGCTCGCGCGCTGTGGCCAGCTCCTCGCCGCCGGTGCCGATCGCCAGGAACTTCTTGATGTCCTCGGCGAGCGAGTTCAGCGCGGCGCCCTGGTTGCGGACGATCTTCCGGAAGAAGAAGTCCTGGCCCTGGATCGCGGTGGTGCCCTCGTACAGGGTGTCGATCTTGGCGTCGCGGATGTACTGCTCGATCGGGTACTCCTGCAGGAAGCCGGAGCCGCCGAAGGTCTGGAGCGACTGGGCGAGCTGCTCGTAGCCCTTCTCGGAGCCGTAGCCCTTGACGATCGGCAGGAGCAGGTCGTTCAGGGCGTGCTCGGTGGCGGCGTCCTCGCCGTTCGCCTCCTTGACCGCGATCGCGTCCTGGACGGAGGCGGTGTAGAGGACGAGGGCGCGCATGCCCTCGACGTACGCCTTCTGCGTCATCAGCGAGCGGCGGACGTCGGGGTGGTGCGTGATGGAGACCTTGGGGGCGGCCTTGTCCATGAAGTTGGCCAGATCCGGACCCTGGACGCGCTCCTTGGCGTACTCCAGCGCGTTCAGGTAGCCGGTGGACAGGGTGGAGATCGCCTTCGTGCCGACCATCATGCGGGCGAACTCGATGATGCGGAACATCTGTCGGATGCCGTCGTGCTTGTCGCCGATCAGCCAGCCCTTGGCGGGGTGGCGGTCGCCGAAGGTCATCTCGCAGGTGTTGGAGGCCTTCAGGCCCATCTTGTGCTCGACGTTGGTGGCGTAGACGCCGTTGCGCTCGCCCAGCTCGCCGGTCTCGAAGTCGAAGAGGTACTTCGGGACGAGGAAGAGGGACAGGCCCTTGGTGCCGGGGCCGGCGCCCTCGGGGCGGGCCAGGACGTAGTGGAGGATGTTCTCCTCCATGTCGTGCTCACCGGAGGTGATGAAGCGCTTCACGCCCTCGATGTGCCAGGAGCCGTCCTCCTGCTGGATCGCCTTGGTGCGCCCGGCGCCGACGTCCGAGCCGGCGTCCGGCTCGGTGAGCACCATGGTGGAGCCCCAGGTCTTCTCGACGGCTATCGATGCGATCTTCTTCTGGGCCTCGGTGCCCTCCTCGAAGAGGATGCGGGCGAACGCCGGGCCGGAGGAGTACATCCAGATCGCGGGGTTCGAGCCGAGGATCAGCTCCGCGTACGACCAGATCAGGGACGGCGGGGCGGTGGTGCCGCCGATCTCCTCCGGCAGGCCGAGGCGCCAGTACTCGGAGTCCATGAAGGCCTTGTAGCTCTTCTTGAAGGACGCCGGGACCGGGGCGGTGTTCGTCTCGGGGTCGAAGACGGGCGGGTTGCGGTCGGCGTCCGCGAAGGACTCCGCCAGCTCGTTCTCCGACAGGCGGGTGAGCTCCTCGAGGATGCTCTTCGCGGTGTCCGTGTCCATCTCGGCGAACGGGCCGGTGCCGTACAGCTTGTCGCGCCCGAGTACTTCGAAGAGGTTGAACTCGATGTCGCGGAGATTCGGCTTGTAGTGCCCCATGGCGACGGCTCCGTAGAGGGATCGGCGAGGCACTTGATCCTCGCATCTTGTTCACGTACCAACTAGTAGCACCGATGATGCTACCCGTCGGTAATAAGAATCAACCCCCGACGGCCTTATGTGGCCCACTACTCTTTGGGGCATGTACGGCTATCAGAACGCGGGTCAGCAGCAGCAGTACGCTCCGCCGCAGCAGCAGATGCCCGGGCAGCAGATGCCGGGCGGGCAGATGCCCGGCGGATACGCCCAGCAGCCGCCGCTGTATCCGGAGCCGTCGCCGCCGTCGCTCGCGGACGCGGTCCGGGCGTTCACCACGGGGTCGATGGCCGCCGAGGACTTCCAGCAGATCTTCGCGACGTCCAAGGTGTACTGCCCGCGCGGTGACACCCCGGGATTCCTGGCGCTGCACAACACCCAGCAGCCCGTGATCCCGATGTTCACCACGCTCAAGGAGCTGCGCCGGTACGCGGGCAAGGAGTCCAAGTACTTCGTGATCACCGGCGCCGAGGTCATCGACCTGCTGCCGACCGGATACGGGTTCGTCCTCGACATGGAGGGGGAGCACCGGATGGTCTTCGACGCGAAGGCGGTCGAGCAGATGGTGGAGTTCGCGATGCGGCGCATGTACGGCTAGACGGCTGCCATCGCTGCGCGGACGGCTGGACGCCGCCATCGCGCGCAGACGGCTTGGACGCCACTGCTGAGCAGACGCGTCCGCGCCGGGCCGAGCGGCTCGGGGCTCCCGGATAATCCCCTCGGCGCTTGTCACGGCCATGCCATAGAGTTCCCTCCGGCAGCCGCGCCCCGCACGCCACCGCCCTCATGCGGTTACGTCCGGGTGCCGCGCGGCGCTCTCATCTCCCGGCGACCCCGGGATCTCATGTGGGGGGTTCCATCACTGTGCGTATGCGCAGCACCTCGGCCGCGACGGCGCTCGCGGTCCTCTTCAGCTCGGTCGCGCTGAGCGCTGTCGCGACGGGCTCCGCCTCGGCCGCCGCCGCCACCGTTTCCTCGCCCGGCGGCATCGTCGTGGATGGTGCCCTCGGCCGGGTCTTCGTCGGCGACAGCGCGTCCGGGACCGTCGTGGCCGCCGACTTCTCCGGGACCGCCGTCGACTCGGTGAACGGCCTCGGCACGGTCTCCGACCTGGCGGTGTCCGACGACGGCGCCACCTTGTATGCGGCGGTGCCGAGCAGCCACGAGATCGTGGCCCTCGACGCGGCCACCCTCGACGTCAAGGCGCGGTACACCGTCGCCACCGACACGGGCCCGCGCCATGTCGCCTTCGCCGGCGGCAAGGTCTGGTTCACCTACGGCGACCAGTGGGACGGCGACCTCGGCTCGGTCGATCCGGCGGTGGACCCGGCGAGCGGAACGGACCCGGTGACGCTCGGGCAGTTCCCACAGCCCTACCCCGGGGTCTGGGGCCAGGCACTCCTCGACACCGACCCGAACACGCCAGGGCTGCTGGCCGTCGGAGAGACCGGCCTCTCCACCGACTCGATGGCCGTCGTCGACGTCTCCGGCGGCACACCGCAGCTGACCGCCTGGTACGACGGCGACTACACCTTGAACGACGGCATCGGGGACATCGACCTCGTTCCCGGCGCCCCGCAGGTGCTGGTCAACGGCACGCAGCGGGACGCCTACGCCGACGGGAAGTTCACCGCCGCCGGCGCTTACCCCTCGGGGCAGCGCGCCGACGTCTCCACGAGCGGCCTGGTCGCCCAGGTCGCCGGTGACAAGGTGGCGGTCTACCGCGCCAACGCCGCCCAGCCGGTGCGCACTTACACCACCAGCAGCTCCGGCACGGCCGACCTTGCATGGGCCCCGGACTCCTCACGGATCTTCGCGCTCGTGGGGACGGGCAGCGGCTACAGCCTCAAGGTGCTCACCCAACCGACGGTGAACAACCCGACGCTGACGGTGAACGCCCCGTCCACGGCGACCCGTGCCAAGCAGCTCACCGTGACCGGCAAGCTGTCGGCGACGGTGCCGCTGCCGAGCGGCGTGAAGCTCGCGGTCACCCGCACCGACCTGGAGACCCCCAGCGGCAAGGCGCTCACGCCCGTCGCGGTGAAGGCGGACGGTACCTACTCCTTCACCGACACCCCGCCGGCCGGCGGCACCGTCACGTACAAGGTCACCTACGCGGGCGACGCCGAGCACTTCTCGGTCACGGCCTCCGACAAGGTCGCGGTCTCCCGTGCCACGCCGACGCTGACCCTGAACAACAACGGCAAGCTCTACAACTACGGCACCGACGTCACCTTCACCGCGCACCTCGGTTCGACGTACAAGAACCGCACGGTCGAGATCTGGGCCGACCCCTTCGGCGGCGACAAGCCGAAGAAGCTGCTGAAGACCGGCAAGGTCAACTCCAGCGGTAATATCTCGGCGATCGTGGACATGACGCGCGACACGGCCGTCACCGCGGTGTTCAAGGGCGACGCCCGCTTCGCACCCAGGACGGTGAAGTCCACGGGGTACGCCAGGGTCAGGATCTCCACCGCCGTCTCCCGGCACTACAAGACGGCCAAGATCGGCTCGACGACGTACTACTGGTTCCACAAGAGCACCGACCCGCTGCTCACGACGACCATGACCTACTACCCGGGTCGCAAGCAGCGCTTCGACCTGGAGGTCTACTACCAGGGCCGGTGGTACTCGGCCGACTCCGAGTACTTCCCGCTCGGCACGAGCGGCAAGTCGGCCGTGCGGCTGGGGGCGCCCGGCGAGTCCGGGATCAGGGCGCGGATGCGGTCGGTGTACGTCAACGGCTCGTCCGGTGACACCGTGAACTCCACGACGTACGGCGCCTGGAAGTACCTGTACTTCAGCAACTGAAGCGACTGACGCACTCGCGTGACGACGGGAGCCCGGAGGGAATGCCCTCCGGGCTTTCGGCGTTGCGGGGTGGCAGAAAGTTCAATCGTCAACTAAAGTGGAAGCACAAAGGAGGTACCGACATGCCTGCAGTGACCGTCGAGAACCCGCTGACCCTGCCCCGTGTGGTCACGCCCGCCGACGCGGTGTCCCGTCCCGTGCTCGGTGTCACGACCGCGCCCAGCGGCTTCGAGGGCGAGGGTTTCCCGGTTCGCCGGGCGTTCGCCGGAATCCACTACCGCCACCTCGACCCGTTCATCATGATGGACCAGATGGGCGAGGTGGAGTACGCGCCCGGCGAGCCCAAGGGCACGCCGTGGCACCCCCACCGCGGCTTCGAAACCGTCACGTACATCATCGACGGCATCTTCGACCACCAGGACTCCCAAGGCGGTGGCGGCACCATCACCAACGGTGACACCCAGTGGATGACAGCCGGCTCCGGCCTCCTGCACATCGAAGCCCCGCCGGAGTCGCTCGTCGTGTCCGGCGGCCTGTTCCACGGCATCCAGCTCTGGGTCAACCTGCCCGCCAAGGACAAGATGATGGCCCCGCGCTACCAGGACATCCGTGGCGGCCAGGTCCAGTTGCTGACGACTCCCGACGGCGGCGCCCTCCTGCGCGTCATCGCCGGTGAGCTGGACGGTCACCAGGGCCCCGGCACCACACACACGCCGATCAGCCTGATCCACGCGACCGTGGCGCCCGGCGCCGAGGTCACGCTGCCCTGGCGCGAGGACTTCAACGGCCTCGCGTACGTCTTGGCCGGACGCGGCAGCGTGGGCACCGAGCGGCGGCCGATCCACGTCGGGCAGACCGCCGTGTTCGGCGCGGGTTCCTCGATCACCGTCCGCGCGGACGAGAAGCAGGACTCCAACACGCCGGACCTCGAGGTCCTCCTGCTGGGCGGACAGCCGATCCGTGAGCCGATGGCGCACTACGGGCCGTTCGTGATGAACACCCGTGAGGAGCTCCAGCAGGCGTTCGAGGACTTCCAGAAGGGGCGCCTCGGCACGATCCCGGCGGTGCACGGGATGGACGAGAAGGGGCCGCAGGGCGCCTGACCTCTCCTGCCTCCACCGGCCCTGACGTCGCGTCACCCGGGCGGGCCGTCCGCACAGGACAGCCCGCCCGTGCGCGTGGTCGGCTGGTGGGGTGCACCTTCTCCCCGAGCCCGTACGCCGGCTGGCCGCCTGGTGCGCCGTCCTTCTGCTGGTCGCCGGGGTCGGCTGGGTCGTGATCAGGCTGTGCGGGGAGTTCCGTACGGCTGTCGTGCCCGTGCTGCTCGCGCTGCTCGGGACCGCGCTCCTCGGGCCGCTGCACCGGCAGCTCGTGCGGGTCGGCGTGCACCGGTCCCTGGCCGCCGTGATCACCTGCGTCGCGGTGGTGGCCGTGGTCGGCGGCGCGGTCTACATCGTCGTCACCGCGCTCATCGACACCGGCGGCCAGATCGTCGCCTCGCTCAAACGGGCCGGGAAGTCGGTCGCGCAGTACTTCGGAGCCGCGGGGACCTCGCTGGACGACCTGGCCTCCCACTCCAAGGAACTGCTGACCAAGTTCGGCGGGACCGCCGCCTCCAACGTCCTCAGTGGGGTCAGCGTGGTCGGCGAGGCCATCGCCATGGCCGTCCTCGCCCTGCTGCTCGTCTTCTTCTTCCTGCGCGACGGCCACCGGGCCGCCGGACTGCTGCGCTCGCTGACCCCGCGGGACGCCGGCGACACCGTCGAGGCGATGGCGCGGCGCGCCTACGAGGCGGTCGAGGGGTTCATGCGCGGGACCACGCTCATCGCACTCATCGACGCCTTCTGCATCACCGTGGGGCTGCTGATCCTCCAAGTGCCCGGCGCGATCGGGCTGGGCGCGCTCGTCTTCGTCGGTGCGTACGTCCCGTATCTCGGCGCCTTTCTGTCCGGCGCCGTGGCGATCCTGGTCGCCCTCGCCGACCGCGGGTTCGTCATCGCACTGTGGGCGCTCGGTGTGGTCATCGCCGTGCAGATGCTGGAGGGACATGTGCTCCAGCCGGCGATCCAGAGCCGGACGGTGCAGATGCACCCTGCGGCGGTACTGCTGGCGATCACCGCGGGGGCCTCGGTCGCGGGGATCCTGGGGATGCTGCTCGCGGTGCCGCTGACGGCGGCGGCCTTCGGCGTGGCGCACGAGCTGCGGTCGCGGTACGGGCACGAGGAGACGGCCGCCATGCCGCCGGAACCGGAGGATGGGGAGGAACGGCCGCCGGCGACTTGACGCGAATGGGGTGCCTGGCGGCGGCGTGGCCCGGGGCCTCGGCGCCTGCCGAGAGCTGCGCGCCCCGGGGAGCGGCGGCCGGGCACGGGATTCCCCGGCTAGCGGAGACCCGGGGCCGCCGGCCTACCGCTGGGCCGCCGGGCTGCGGCGCCGACGGCCGGGTTGCTGAGCCGAGCCAGGTCGGGTGCCGCGCTGCTGGGCCGAGCGCAGGGCCCGGCGCCGGCCGCCGGGTTGTGAACGGAGCGCGGGGCGTGCGGCCGCTGGGTCGTCGGGCCCAGGGGCTGACCGCCGAGTTGTCGAGCCGGGGGCAGGGCCGCGAGTGCAGGGCCGCGCGAGCGCAGGGTCGCTGAGCTATCGCCGGGCCGCTGGGCCAGGGGCCGACCGCCAGGTTGCCGTGCCCGTCAGGCTGCTGGGCCGGGCGCCGACCGCCGGGCTGCTGAGCCGATCGCCGGGTCGCCGCGCCCGTTGGGTCGCTGGGCCAGGGCCGACTCGCCGTGCCGCTGGGCCAGGGGCCGACCGCCAGGTTGCCGTGCCCGTCAGGCTGCTGGGCCGGGCGCCGACCGCCGGGCTGCTGAGCCGACGGCCGTGCCGCTGGGCCAGGGCCGACCGCCAGGTCGCCGGGCCCACCAGGCGTCCGGGCCGGGCGCCGGCCCTCGGGTCGCTGAGCCGAGCGTCGGGCCGCCGCCCCCAGCCCAGCCCCGCGCCCAAACCCCCGTCAGCGCACCCCGCCCGTCACCGCATCCGCGCCCCCGTCGCCGCCGCCTAGACCTTGCCGTCGTCCTTCGCCGGTTCCTCGTGCAGTTCGAACCAGATGCTCTTGCCTTCGCCCCGGGGATCCACCCCCCACGCGTCGGCGAGCAGTCCGACCAGGACCAGGCCGCGGCCGGAGGAGGCGAGCTCGCCGGGGCGGCGTTTGTGGGGAAGGTCGTCGCTGGCGTCCGTGACCTCGACGCGGACCCGGCGTCCGCTGCCGCCGTCCAGGCCGTCCCCGTCCTGGAAGACCTCGGCGACGAAGAGCGCGTCCGTGTCGGTGTGCACGAGGACGTTCGTCAGCACCTCGGAGACCAGGAGCACCGCCGAGTCCACCTGGTCCTCGGAGGACCAGTCGTGCAGCAGGTCGCGCAGCTGGTGCCGGGCGCTCGCGATCCGCTCCGGTTCTGCCTGCGCGATCGTCAGCATCATGCGGCGCACGGGCTGCCGTATCTCCGTGGCCGGTTCGCAGCCGCACCCCTCGGCGATCCGGCACAGCAGCACCACGGCTATGTCGTCCTCGCGCCGATCGGTCAGCGGCCCGGTGGCGTGGTGGGAGGAGGGCCCGTGCACGGCCTGGACCAGCGCGTCGGCCAGCCCCTCCATGTCGCCTTCGTGCTCCTCGAGGATCCGCCGGATCCTCCGCCAGCCGGTGTCCAGGTCGTGCCCGCCGGTCTCGATCAGCCCGTCCGTGCAGAGCAGCAGGGTCTCCCCGGGTTCCAGGGCGAGCCGGGTGGTCGGGTAGTCCGCGTCCGGGTCGATACCGAGTGGCAGTCCGCCCGCTGTCGGCCGCATCAGCACGGTCCCGTCGGCCATGCGGATCGCCGGGTCGGGATGGCCGGCGCGGGCGATCTCCAGCGTGCCCGTCGCGGGATCCACCTCGACGTACAGGCAGGTCGCGAAGCGCAGGTCGGCGCCGTCCTCGCCGTGGGTCATCCCATGCAGGAAGCGCGAGGCGCGGGAGAGGACGGCGTCCGGACGATGGCCCTCGGCGGCATAGGCCCGCAGCGCTATCCGCAGCTGGCCCATGAGGCCAGCGGCGCGTACGTCGTGGCCCTGGACGTCGCCGATGGTGAGCGCGAACCGGCCCCCGGAGTTCGTCCCGGAGGTGCCCCCGGGCAACTGGATCAGGTCGTACCAGTCGCCGCCCACCTGGAGCCCGCCGCCGGTCGGCACATAGCGCGCGGCCACCGTCATGCCGGGTATCCGAGGGCCCAGCGAGGGCAGCATCGAACGCTGCAGCCCGTCCGTGAGCTCCCGCTCCGTCTCGGCGGCGCCCGCGCGGAACAGTGCCTGGGCGAGCATGCGGGCGACCGTGGTGAGCACCGAGCGCTCGTCGGGCGTGAAGGTGACCGGATGCTTGAACGCCGCCATCCAGGCGCCCATCGTCCGCCCCGCCACGGTCAGCGGCAGGAACGCCCACGACTGGCGTCCGAAGTGCGCGGCGAGCGGCCAGGAGACGGGGTAGCGGGCCTTGTACTCCTCGGGTGAGGACAGATAGACGGCACGGCCGGTACGGACGACCTCGGCGGCCGGGTAGTCCGTGTCCAGCAGCATCTGTGTGAAGGGACCCTCGGCCCCCGGCTTGTGCCCGTGGTGCCCGACGACGGTCAGCCGGTCCCCCTCGACCCCGAACACCGCGAGCCCGTCCGGGGAGAAACCGGGCATGGCCAGCCCCGCCGCGACCCGCAGCACCTCCTCCGTCGACCGCGCCTCGGCCAGGGCGCGCCCCGCGTCCAGCAGGAACGCCTCGCGCGAGCGGCGCCAGTCGCCGGTGATGGGGGAATGCACGGCGCTCAGGGAGGGATCCGTGACCTCCTGGAGGGTGCCCACCAGTTCGTACGCACCCGTGTGCGCGTCGATCGAGGGCTTCGAGCGGCTGCGGACGGTGCGCACCACGCGTCCGTGCGCGTCCATGATCCGCATCCGCATCTCGGCGATGGTGCCCTCGGCCAGCGCGAGCTGGACGATTCCGTCGACCTCGTTCCAGTCGACGGGGTGGAAACGGGCACGGATACCGGCCTCGGTGAGGACCGCCGGCTCGGCGGGCAGCCCGACCAGCCGCGCGGCCTCCGCGTCCAGAGTGACGAGCCCCCCGGCGGCGTCGTAGCGCCATAGACCGGTCGCGAGAGCGGCCAGGACATCCCCCACGGCGGGCAGGGGCTCACCAGTGCGCATTGCCCCACTGTAAGAAGCGGGGATCGATGGATGCCACCGAACGGGGGAAAAGGGGATCTTGAAATGATTCGTGGTGATCTCCGACAGGTTCCGTGCTCTCAAACTGGTTCGACGTGGTTCTGTGCGTCCGGACGCATCCGCGCCCCCGATCAGGGCGCGCCCGTAATCAAGGGGAGGCGATCTTGAGGCGGCCGGTACCCTTGAAAGGTCCCGGGCCGTGCCTGCCCGGAGGCGCCGGGGCGAGCGGCCCCGGGAAAGTCCCCGATCCGCGAAGACTGGATGAACGATGCATCGGTACAGGTCCCACACCTGCGGCGAGCTCCGCGCTTCTGACGTCGGCAGCGACGTCCGGCTGAGCGGCTGGCTGCACAATCGGCGCGACCTGGGCGGCATCCTCTTCATCGATCTGCGCGACCACTACGGCATCACGCAGCTCGTCGCCCGCCCGGGCACGCCCGCGTACGAGGCGCTCGACAAGCTCTCCAAGGAGACGGTCGTCCGCGCCGACGGCAAGGTCGTCTCCCGCGGCACGGAGAACGTGAACCCGGACCTGCCGACCGGCGAGATCGAGATCGAGGTCGGCGAGGTGGAGGTGCTGGGTGAGGCCGCCCCGCTGCCCTTCACGATCAACACCGAGGACGGTGTGAACGAGGAGCGGCGCCTGGAGTACCGCTTCCTGGACCTGCGCCGCGAGCGCATGCACCGCAACATCATGCTGCGCACCGCGGTCATCTCCGCCATGCGCCAGAAGATGTCGGCGATGGGCTTCAACGAGATGGCGACACCGATCCTCAGCGCCACCTCCCCCGAGGGCGCCCGCGACTACGTGGTCCCCTCGCGTGTGCACCCGGGCCGGTTCTATGCGCTGCCGCAGGCCCCGCAGCAGTTCAAGCAGCTGCTGATGATCTCCGGCTTCGACCGCTACTTCCAGATCGCGCCCTGCTTCCGCGACGAGGACGCCCGCGCGGACCGCTCGCCGGGCGAGTTCTACCAGCTCGACGTCGAGATGAGCTTCGTCGAGCAGGAAGACGTCTTCCAGCCGATCGAGAAGCTCATGACGGAGCTCTTCGAGGAGTTCGGCGGCGGGCGTCACGTCACCTCGCCCTTCCCCCGGATCCCGTTCCGCGAGGCGATGCTGAAGTACGGCTCCGACAAGCCGGACCTGCGCGCCAAGCTGGAGCTGGTGGACATCACCGATGTCTTCGAGGGCTCCGAGTTCAAGGCCTTCGCGGGGCAGCACGTGCGCGCGCTGCCGGTGCCGGACGTCTCCGCACAGCCGCGGAAGTTCTTCGACCAGCTCGGTGAGTACGCGGTCTCGCTGGGCGCCAAGGGCTTGGCCTGGGTACGCGTCGCCGAGGACGGCTCGCTGACCGGCCCGATCGCGAAGTTCCTGACCGAGGGGAACGTCGCGGAGCTGACGAAGCGGCTGTCCCTGGCCCCCGGCCACGCGGTGTTCTTCGGTGCCGGCGACTTCGACGAGGTCTCGAAGATCATGGGCGCGGTGCGGGTGGAAGCCGCCAAGCGTGCCGGCCACTTCGAGGAGGGCGTCTTCCGCTTCTGCTGGATCGTCGACTTCCCGATGTACGAGAAGGACGAGGAGACCGGCGCGATCGACTTCTCGCACAACCCGTTCTCGATGCCGCAGGGCGGCCTCGAGGCGCTTCAGACGCAGGACCCGCTCGACATCCTGGGCTGGCAGTACGACATCGTCTGCAACGGCGTCGAGCTGTCCTCCGGCGCGATCCGGAACCACGAGCCGGACATCATGCTCAAGGCCTTCGAGATCGCGGGCTACGACCGGGAGACCGTCGAGGAGAAGTTCGCGGGCATGCTCCGCGCCTTCCGCTTCGGCGCCCCGCCGCACGGCGGCATCGCCCCCGGCGTCGACCGCATCGTGATGCTGCTGGCCGACGAGCCGAACATCCGCGAGACGATCTCCTTCCCGCTCAACGGCAACGCCCAGGACCTGATGATGGGCGCGCCGACGGAGCTGGACGAGCCGCGGCTGCGCGAGCTGCACCTCTCCATCCGCAAGCCGCAGCCGAAGTAAGGCGCGACACGAGAGCGGGCCCGGAACCCCCGAGAAGGGGTTGCGGGCCCGTCCGTCTTTCCCACGGGCATCGCCCGCGGGAAACGGCGTCAGGACAGGGCCTTGTACCCGCCCCAACCGGTCGCGATCTTCACCTGCGCGGCGGACGACCGGTTTACTCACCGGGGATCTCGGAAATGCCGCGGGGCCCCGGGAACGCATGGTTCCCGGGGCCCCACGGAGCGGCCGAGGTGCTTACGCCGTCTCGCCGCCGAAGCGCTCCTTGTAGTTCTCCAGGTCCTCTTCCGTGAGCTTGGCGAAGAGGACCGGCGGGACGGTGAAGGGCGTGCCGGGGGCGACGGTGGCGAGGGACTTGGCCTCCTCCTGCGTGACCCAGGTCGCCGTGTCGTCCTTCAGGTCGAAAGCGCCGCGCATGGCCGCGGACGACGTCGGGATGAACGGCTCCGAGACCACCGCGTACAGGTGGATCAGGTTCATCGCCGTGCGCAAGGTGAGGGCCGCGCCCTCCTTGTTCGTCTTGATCTCCAGCCAGGGGGCCTTCTCCTCCAGGTAGGAGTTGCCGGCCGACCACAGGGCGCGCAGCGAGGCCGCCGCCTTGCGGAACTGGATGGCCTCCATGTGCTCCTCGTACTCCGCGAGGAGGCGCCCGATCTCCTCGCCGAGCTTAGCCTCGGCCTCGCCCGGCTCACCGCCCTCCGGGACCGCGTCGCCGAAGCGCTTGCGGGAGAAGGACAGCACCCGGTTGACGAAGTTGCCGAGCGTGTCCGCCAGGTCCTTGTTCACCGTGGCCGTGAAGTGCTCCCAGGTGAAGGAGGAGTCGTCGGACTCCGGCGCGTTCGCCATCATGAAGTAGCGCCAGTAGTCGGCGGGGAGGATCTCCAGCGCGTCATGGGTGAAGACGCCGCGCTTCTGCGAGGTGGAGAACTTGCCGCCGTAGTAGTTGAGCCAGTTGAAGGCCTTGATGACGTCGACCTTCTTCCACGGCGAGCGGGTGCCCAGCAGGGTCGCCGGGAACATCACGCTGTGGAAGGGCACATTGTCCTTGCCCATGAACTGCGTGTAGTGGACGTCCGCGTCCGACTCCCACCACCACGAGCGCCAGTCCCGGTTCTCCGGGTCCTGGTCCGCCCACTCCTTTGTGGCGCCGATGTACTCGATCGGGGCGTCGAACCACACGTAGAAGACCTTGCCCTCGAGGGCCAGGTCCGGCCAGGTGTCGGCCGGTACCGGCACGCCCCAGTCCAGGTCACGGGTGATCGCACGGTCGTGCAGGCCCTCGGTGAGCCACTTGCGGGCGATCGAGGAGGCCAGGATCGGCCAGTTGTCGGCGCGCTCGTCGACCCACGCCTCGACCTCTCCGGCCAGTGCGGACTGGAGGAGGAAGAGGTGCTTGGTCTCGCGGACCTCCAGGTCGCTGCTGCCGCTGATCGCCGACCGCGGGTCGATCAGGTCCGTGGGGTCGAGGACGCGCGTGCAGTTCTCGCACTGGTCGCCGCGGGCCTTGTCGTAGCCGCAGTGCGGGCAGGTGCCGATGATGTACCGGTCGGGCAGGAAGCGGCCGTCGGTGTTCGAGTACACCTGGCGGATGGCCCGCTCCTCGATGAACCCGTTCGCCTTCAGCTCGCGGGCGATCTCCTGGGTGATGTCCCGGTTCTGCGTGGAAGAGCTGCGGCCGAAGTAGTCGAAGGCCAGGTTGAAGCCGTCGTACACGGCCTTCTGCGCGTCATGGGCCTGGGCGCAGAACTCGTCGACCGGCAGGCCCAGCTCCTTCGCCGCCAGCTCGGCGGGGGTGCCGTGCTCGTCCGTGGCGCAGATGTAGAGCACGTCGTGGCCGCGCTGGCGCAGATACCGGGAGTACACGTCCGCCGGGAGCATGGACCCCACCATGTTGCCCAGGTGCTTGATCCCGTTGATGTACGGAAGGGCGCTGGTGATGAGGTGTCGAGCCATCGCGGGCTGCTCCCAAGTTGTTGCGTGGAGTGACGGGCGTCGGCTTTTCGGGCCGTCTGCGTCGTCTGCGAACCTTGAAATCGTAGCCGAAACAGGCGGGCCGCCCGCTTCCCGTTTTATGACGTGGGAAGGGGCGGCCGGATGCCGTTGCGCCGATCGGGCGGATCTTCGGGCCTACCTTACGGCCGCCAGGCCGCCAATACGCCCTCGTAGACCTCCGTATCCGTGAGCTCGCGGGGGGTCTCGCCGGCCAGGAAGTGGGCGGTGTTGTCCGTCTTGAGCTTGCGGAGGTAGTCGAAGGCCTTGTTCTCCGGGTCGCCGAAGGCGATGAAGGAGAAGAAGAGGCCGGGGTGGCTCTTCGCGGCGTTCGTGAGGGACTGGGTGGCGGGGGTCTTGGCGTCCGGGGCGCCGTCCGTCTGGAAGATCACCAGGCCCGGCAGAGCGGGGTCCGAGGACTTCTCGTGCTGGGCGATCACCGCTTCCACGGCCGCGTGGTAGCTCGTGCGGCCCATGCGGCCGAGGCCCGCGTGCAGGTCGTCGATGCGGTTCTCGTGGTCGGCGAGGGTGATTTCGCCGGTGCCGTCCAGTTCCGTGGAGAAGAAGACGACGTGCACCGTCGCCTCGGAGTCCAGGTGGGCGGCGAGGGCGAGGGCCTGCTCGCCGAGGGCCTGTGCGGAACCGTCCTTGTAGTACGGGCGCATGGAGGCCGACCGGTCGAGCACGAGGTAGACCTTGGCGCGGGTGCCGTTGAGGTCGAACTTCTCGAGGGAGGTCGCCGCGGCCTTGTAGGCGGTGGCCAGGCCGGGGGCGAGGGAGGTGAGCCCGTCGAGGGTCAGCGCGGGCAGGGCAGCCTGCGGCTCGGCCGCTTCGACCTGCGGCTCGGGCGTCTCGGCCTGCTCCTCGGGTGCTTCAGCCTGGGGCTCGGCTGCTTCGGCCTGGGGCTCGGCTTCGGCCTGCGGTTCGGCCGTCTCGGCTTCGCCTTCGGCGGTGTCGTCCTCGTTCTGGGCTTCCTCGCTGTCGGCGGCCACGGGCTCGGCCACCTCGGCCACGGACTCGGAAGCGGGGGCCGCCTCCGGCTCTGGTTCGGCCTCGGGAGTCGCTTCCGGCTCCGGTTCGGCCTCGGGGGTCGCTTCGGCGGCGGGCTCGGGCTCGGGGGTGGCTTCGGGCTCCGGCTCTGCCGTGACCTCGGCCACGGGCTCGGGTTCGGGGGTCGCTTCCGGCTCCGGTTCGGCCTCGGGGGTGGCTGCGGCGGCGGGCTCGGGCTCGGGGGTCGGCTCGGGCTGCGCCTCTGCTGCGGCCTCTTCGGCCGGTTCCGGCTCCGGTGCGACTTCCGCGGCAGGCTCCGGCGCCGTCTCGGCCTCCGGTCCTTCCGTCACCTCGGCGGCCTCGGCCTCCGGCTCCGCCGTCGCCTGCTCGGCGTCGGCCGCGACCGTCTCCTCGGCCTCCGGCTCCGCCGCAACTTCAGCCTCGGCAGGCTCGGCTTGGGCAACCTCAGCCTCCGCGTCGGGCGTCGCCGTGGGCTCGGCCTCTCCCTCGGCGGGCGTCTCCGCTTCGGCCTCGGCCTGAACCAGCTCCTCAGCCTCGACCGTCGCCGCAGCCTCGGTCGGCGTCTCCGCCTCTGCCTCGGCCGGCGTCTCGGTCTGAACCGGCTCCTCGGCCTCGACCTCGGCCGCAGCCGCAGTCTCCGCGTCGGGCGTCGCCGTAGGCTCGGCCTCCGCCTCAGCGGGCGTCTCCGCCGCGGCCGGCGTCTCCGCCGTCGCCTCAGCCTCCGCCTGCACCAGCGTCTCCGCCGGCGTGGAAGCCTCCTGCAGCGCGGAAGCCCCCGCGGGTACCGTAGCCGCCGCCGGCGCCGAGGCCTCCGGCTCCTCCGTCGGAGTCGCCTGCCTCGGGACCGTCACGTTGTCGAACGCGGCCGAGACCAGTTCGTGTTCGTCCACCCAGTCCGATGACTGCTGGGCCGGGATCCCGGGTGTCGCGGCCGGCGCGGTGGACTCCGTGGCGGACGGTTCCGGCTGCGTCGCCGGTGCCGAAACCGCCGGTTCCGTGGGCGTCGCCGTCTCCCGCGAGGGCTCCTCCTCGGCGGAGCGACCCTTACGTGAGCGGCCGAACGCGTTCCGCAGGAGAGTGAGAATGCCCATGTGCGCAACCCTTCGCATGAGGTTGATGCCCGTCAATCCCTGGCCAGGACGGACACGTAAGGTTAGCGGTCACAGGCGGCGATCTTGGGCAGGGTCCGGCCATCGGAAGCGCCCGGTGTCAACGGCGCGATCCCGCCATCACCTGCCATCCGGCCAGGCGGTCTGACCGCCGTGCCCCCCGCGCGGACCGCGCCTCGCTTGCCGCTGCTCCAACCCCCGTACGGCTCCCACTGATTCACCCATCGTTCATCAGTCCGCCTGAATCTCGCACATCTACCCCCCTAAGGTCACGCCCACACCAAGAGATCGTATGGGGAGAGTAAAGTGCGCAAAATACTGCCGCTGATCGGAACGCCGTCCGGCTCGCACCCCGGCGGCCGGTCCGCCCTGACCTGCCGTTTCCGGTGTGGTGACGCCTGTTTCCACGAGGTGCCCAACACCACCTCCAACGAGTACGTCGGCGACGTCATCGCCGGAGCCCTCAGCCGCCGTTCCGCCCTGCGTGCCGCCGCCGTCGTCACGGTCGCCACCGCCGCGGGAACGGCTGCCGCCGCCAAGGCTCCGCAGGCCTCGGCCGCCACCGACGCCCAGGGCACCGCCGCGAGCACCGCCGGCGGCGCCCGCGGTCTGAGGTTCGCCTCCGTCGCCCCCAACACCACCGACGCCGTGGTCGTGCCGGAGGGCTACCGGCAGAACGTGGTCATCCGCTGGGGCGACCCGATCCTCCGCGGTGCCCCCGCCTTCGACCCGGAGAACCAGACCGCCGCCGCCCAGGCCGGCCAGTTCGGGTACAACAACGACTTCCTCGCCCTCCTGCCCCTCCCGGGCGAGTGCGACCGTCAGCTCCTCGTGGCGAACCACGAGTACACCGACGAAGTGATCATGTTCCGCGGGTACGACCCGGCGAACCCCACCCGGCAGCAGGTGGAGGTGGCCTGGGCCGCCCACGGGCTCGCCGCCGTGGTCGTCGAGGAGGACAGGAAGACGGGCCGCCTCACTGCGGTGCCCCGCCACCACCTCAACCGCCGTGTCACCGCCACCAGCCAGTTCCGTCTCACCGGCCCCGCCGCCGGGTCGGACCTCCTGAAGACCTCCGCCGACCCGACCGGCCGCACGGTCCTCGGCACGCTCAACAACTGCTCCGGCGGCACCACCCCGTGGGGGACCACCCTGCACGGCGAGGAGAACTTCAACCAGTACTTCGCCAACGGGTCCAGCGCCACGGACAAGCGGTACGGCATCGGCACCTCCGCCACCGAGCGCAAGTGGGAGCGGTTCGACAAGCGCTTCGACCTGGCCCAGGAGCCCAACGAGGTCAACCGCTTCGGGTACGTCGTCGAGTTCGACCCGTACGACCCGACGTCCACGCCCCGCAAGCGCACCGCGCTCGGCCGCTTCAAGCACGAGGCCGCGACCGTGCGGCTGACCGAGGACGGGCGGCCCGTCGTCTACTCCGGTGACGACGAGCGGTTCGACTACTTCTACAAGTTCGTCAGCAGCAAGCGGATGAGGCATGGGAACTCGCGGTCCGCGCGCGAGTACAACCTCACGCTTCTCGATGAGGGGACGCTCTACGTCGCCAAGCTGACCGGCGACTCCCCGGCCTCCGACATCGACGGCAGCGGCAAGCTTCCGGGCGACGGGGAGTTCGACGGTTCCGGCACCTGGGTCCCGCTCGCCACCGCCACCGCCGACGGCGCCGTGTCCCACGTCGAGGGCATGAGCGCGGACGAGGTCTTCGTGTTCACCCGGCTCGCGGGGGACAAGGCCGGTGCCACCAAGATGGACCGGCCCGAGGACATCCAGCCGTCCCCGCACACCGGCAAGGTGTACGTCGTCCTCACCAACAACACCAACCGCGGCAAGACCGGCTCGCCGGCCGCCGACGAGGCCAACCCGCGCAACGGCAACAAGCACGGGCACATCCTGGAGCTGACCGAGGGCCGCAACCGGCCCGAGAGCACCGTGTTCGCCTGGTCGGTCTTCCTCGTCGCCGGTGACCCCGCCGACTCCTCCACTTACTTCGCCGGCTTCCCGAAGGACCGGGTCAGCCCGATCTCCTGCCCGGACAACGTGGCCTTCGACCCGCACGGCAACCTGTGGATCTCCACCGACGGCAACCAGCTCAGCTCCCACGACGGGCTCTTCGGCGTCGCCGTGCGCGGCGAGCGGCGCGGTGAGCTCAAGCAGTTCCTGACCGTGCCGAACGGCGCCGAGACCTGCGGTCCGATCGTTCAGGACCGGCGCGTGATCGTGGCCGTGCAGCACCCGGGCGAGATCGACGGCGCGAGCGTCGAGAAGCCGGCCAGCACCTGGCCCGACGGACCTGGGAAGATCGTCCGCCCCGCCGTCGTGGCGGTGTGGCGCGCGGACGGCCGTGACGTAGGGGTCTGACCGTCCCTAGTCAGTGAGCAGGAGTGAGTCTTGTACCCAATCCTGGTCAACTGGCGCATCCCGAACGGTGGTGGATGCACTGGTCTCCCGCGTTCGCGCC